>CAIQUS010000124.1 GCA_903875045.1 uncultured Bacteroidales bacterium | reverse complement strand
CATGGCGGTGTATTCGGCAAGGGTAGCAGGGTTTTGCAGGGCATCTTTGGCCCACCGGCTTGCCATTTTAAACTTCCTGCGCGTTGCCAGTTGCGATTCATTGGCATCTTTCAGGGTTTTCTTCGGCGGCTTTGCCATGATACTCAACCCGTTGCGGGTGCGGAAAACCATCTGGTCCCCGAACTTTCCGCTGTAATGTTTTGTTAAAACGACGGGTGTTGCCCATCGAAAAAAACATGAATTCCATCAAAAGCCCTGAAAGGGCGTAATCCATAATTCTCGTACCATGAAAGAGGGTAGGTATTTAAAACTATCATGCCAAAATATACAGCTAAATGAAATTCAGGCAATAAAGGAATTATAAAAAAAATGTCTCCCAGCTTCTCCAAGGTATGTCCAAGGTTCTCCAAGGGATGTCCCAGCTTCTCCAAGGTATGTCCCAGCTTTTCCGAGCTACATCCATGCAATGTCCCAGAGTCCTCCCTTTTAGGACCCAATAAGCGTTAAGTAAGGACCAAGCTGGAAGTGCCCGTGCTCCTGAAAACCATTTAATGATCACCGAAAAAAAACTTCATATTTTCTCCAAAAATGGTTTACCGAAACATCTATATGTTTAACACCACCTTCAACCAACCACGGAATTCTCCCAAAAAACAATAACACCTAAACTCAAACGCCATGAAAACCGCTGGAAACGCCAAGCAATTAACCGGAAACGGTCACACTCATAAGACACTCGCACCACCTATGAGCGAAGGTTTACCTGACCAGGCAACCTTCCAAACATTTACCTGTCTAGCACAGGAAAACTATGTTAACCCTTCGTTTCTGGGAGCGGCAAAAACGGGCAGTATTTCAAATATGAGTTTTGGCGGGGCGTGGGTGTAAATGGCGGACAATCCGTCCAATTTATTTAACCCTGACAAACACGAGCGATGTTATGATCTTGCTATCTCGAAAGCGTTGTATTTTCAATATCTGACAAAATAATGTTGATTGATTCTACAGTTTGTAAAAGGTATAATAGCAACAATTACAATAATTTATAGTTACGGTTTCCCTTTTTTTATTTATATTGGCAGCATATTTGAATGGAGACCTGAACCCATTATAAAAAACGGGGCGATACCGAGAAGCCATGCTGGATCGGAAATTAACTGACAGAAACAATGGAAAATAAACAAAGACACGGATGCGTCACAGCCTGGTTAATTCTTATCATTGTTATGAATTCATTGACAGCAATTCTCTATCTCTTTGCCGGTGATATGATAGCTAAAAATTTTCCCGGCGGAATTTCTACCACTATGCTCATTCTGTTAGCAATAATTGGTATCTGTAATGTCGTTTTTTCCATATTCTTATTTCAATGGAAGAAATGGGCATTTTGGGGATTTGCAGTGACAAGTATTGCCACTTTTATTATTAATTTAAGCATAGGAACTGGTATTTTACAATCTGTTTTGGGGTTGGTCGGTATTGCAGTACTGTATGGCGTACTAAATATTAAAAAGGACGAGATTGCGGCCTGGGATCATTTAGAGTAGATCAGACCTGATCCTATCATTTTTACAATGCGTTATGTCATAGTTATCCGAAAGATCAGGAATTGTCAATAATAGCAAAATTCCGTTAATTGATACCAGATAAGAATAGTAATATAATGGCAACAGCTACAATATTTTATGATTACTTCTTTGTTGTTTTTATTTATTTTAGTTGCAGATTTCTGCATTTTCCAACCATGAACAGGGTGATTAGTCAATGTTTTTAATTCCGGGGATATGAAAAAGAATTTACAATTTATTGTGCTTGTTTTTGGCCTTGTCTTTAGCCATAATTTGGCAGGACAGGTGCTAATATCGAATCCAGCAAACGGGCATTATTGCGAAGGTTCTACAGGGGTGCAGCTATTAATTCAAAACTCTGTTAATACACAGCCATATACCTTGAAAAAATTAACTGGCGGAACTGTAGCAACTTTTACCGGTAATGGCGGAACCATCACATTCCCTGGAACCTTTACATCTGGTATCTATTATACCATACCCACCACCAATAATGATACTGTTTTTATGGATCCCTTGCCAATTTCACAGGTTGTTGCCATTGTCCCGGGTAGTGGCCATTCGAATGGACAGTATTGTTCCTACCCAGGGTATCAGGGAGTTGAAATAAAGATAAATGGCTCTCAGAATCATATTGTTTACCAACTTGTCAAATCTCCGGGAACAAACCAGGGTCCAGCATGGGAAGGAGATGGAAGCCCGCATTCTTTTGGTTTCTTCACGACAACTGCCGGCACCTCAAGTACCTATTTTGTCATTGCCACTGACACAAGTACAACTAATCATTGTTCTCGTCAGATGAATAGTGTCACCATAACGGCATACCCAATTCCTGTCGCTGATTTTAATTTTTCCCCACCCAATTCAACCCCACCGGTTTGTGCCCGTACCCCGTTTTATTTTACGGATGCATCAACAGGTACAGGTCTTTCATGGTCATGGAACTTTGATGATCCCTATGGAACCATTGCAAACCGGACATCAACACTTCAAAACCCTACACATACATTTGAGGCTTTTCAGGATAATACAACGACGTTCCATGTACAATTAATCGTGTCAACCAACAAAGGATGCAAAGACACCATTGTTAATTCTGTTTTTGTGACAAAAAAACCGGATCCCAAACTTCTTGGAACAGGTTCGAATCCAAGTAATCCAAATACTTTTGCTGTTTGTAATGCAACAGTAAGCAATCCTACAGGTACATTCATATTTTCAAATGGATCATCTACACAAACGACTAATAATCTCAATTACAATATTAATTTTGGGTCAGGTGCAACTCCGCCTTCCTATTCAGGAACTACTTTTAACAGTCCAATAACAGTTACTTACAATGGTCTTGGTAATCATATAATTACAGATTCAATCACAGGGATCAATGGATGTAACAATACCAGGATTTATACCGCTTTTGTTGGCAATATGGCTACAGGAAATATTGATGTTGCATCATTTAATCGCTATGGAATAGCCCCGCATAAAGTAGATTTCGTTTTTTCAACAACATGCTATGATAATACACCCGGAACTGAGTATATTTTGAACTTTGGGGATGGTCAGATTGATACGGTTTTACAGCAGAATCTTCCTGTTTCACATATTTGGAGTCACACATATAATGGCTGTCAGAATATCAAAGTTGCCTGTGATTTGAATAATAATTACTATAATTATAAAATGACATATTCCATCAGAAATGCTTGTAATACAATTAGTAGCAATGTTTGTCCGATTATGGTTTGTTGCCCCACGACTGGCGGCTTTGGTCCAGGAGGAGGAGGCGGTGTAGGAGGAGGTGGTGGTTATGGTTTCGGCTGGTTTCCGGGAGATACTGACTCAAGTCATTTAGTAGGTTGTCAGACTGTTGTTTTTTCAAACACGACAACACCTGGCTTTTTTATTGACCCGTTTGGAATTACAGCAACTCCTAATTTGCAGTACTATTGGAATTTTGGAGATCCCATTTCAGGTGTGAACAATATATCCACTGCCGCGAATCCTCAACACCTTTTTACCAAAGTTGATACGACCTTTAAGGTTACATTAATTACCTGGACAGGATTTGATCCGGGTATTGCCAACATTAATTTAACGGCAGACACCATTGTAAAATACATTTATATTCAAACTCCTCCGATACCAAATTTCACTACGGATAATAGTAATATCTCTCCAAATACTTGTATTCCGAAAACGGTAAAAGTGTTAACGAATACAAGTGTCATCGGTGCATTGGGTATCCCGAAGTACAGATGGCGTGTTCTGTATGCTCTCAGTGGAATTCCTGCCCCACCTTTATCTTACACGATTACTACGCCCGGTTACACTGGCGATACAACTTATTCAAAGCCATGGTTCCAGTTCAACACAACTGGTAAGTTTATTTTAGAACTCAAAGTGACCAATATGTGCGGAGTTGCAGTCCTGAAATCAGACACCATTCTTGTGTGCATGGATCCGGCTGTGTCATTTGCTCAGTCCAATGTGTATTATTGCGGACCAGGGGCCAGGACAATCTGCCCGGCTTATAACAGAAATTGTGACCCAACGCATGTGTCTTACAGTTGGTCAGTGCCTGCTAATGTGGCCTTTGCGACCGGGTCAACTTCTGCTTCATCCTGTCCGGTACTTGACTTTCTTACTTATGGAACCTACATAGTTACAGTGACCATAACCAATGATTGTGGTCAGGACACTGCAACGCAGGCAATTCATATTACCAATTTACTGGCCAATAATATTATCACTCCACCTTTCACTCAATTTTGCGGGACGATCACACCGCCGGTTACAATAACCGGAGGGGTGCCTACTGGTGGTGGTGGCTCTTACATTTACCTCTGGCAAAAAAAAGTAGCGACTGGGATTTGGACAAATATCAATCCAGGAGGTGATGGGAAAGATTATATGATCACCGACCCTGTAAGTGAAGATACGCAATATAGACGATGGGTTTATGACCAGGGAGATTGCCAGGAAGTATCCAACGTGGTTACCCTTGCGAAAATCCCAGTCATTCAAAATAATTTAATCTATCAGGATCAACTAAAATGCAGTGGTGCGCAACCTGATCCGTTTACAAGTACTACAGCTGTTGGGGGAACCGGAACAATTGCTTATGAGTGGCAACTAAAAACCACAGGCTCATGGTCGTCAGCAGGTTCCACAAATCCGAATTATACTTCCGGACCTCTTACAGCAACAACGTCGTTCCGGCGAGTGGCTACTTCCGGGCCTTGTACAGATAATTCTTCGGCTATTATAATTACAATTTGCGATGCAATCGGGAACAATCTGGTTCCTGCAAGTGGTCCAAATGCTATTGAGATCTGTGCCGGAATCACACCTGCCCAGATTTCAGGCAGTTCCCCAACAGGAGCTTGTAGTAATTATAATTATCAATGGCAACAATCAACAAATGGTGGCAGTTTATGGACATCGGTTCAGAGCGGAGGAACGGGACAGAATTACAGTCCTCCGGCACTTACAGCAACAACACGTTACCGAAGATTAGTATCTTCACTGGCAACTACATGCCCCGACAATATCAGTGGTGAATTTCTTATTACAGTGAATCCCAACCCTGTAGCAAACGCAGGTTTCGATACCACCGTCACCTTCCACACAGTGGCAAAATTATGGGGAAACGCCTCTGGTGGAACCCCCGGCACTGCTGGCTACACATATTGCTGGACACCTGCAGCCAAAGTAAATGGATCAAATTGCCTTAAAAATGTTACAACAATCCCCTTGGATATTACTAGTCCGTTTATTCTAACTGTTACTGATTCAAAAACCTGTACAAATGCAGATACCAAGGTTGTTAATGTAGGCATTGGAATGGTGTGTTCGGTTAGTCCGTCATCAGCCCGTATTTGCCCGGTTTGCCCCACCAACCAGGTTACCCTTTCCTGTGGTGTTTCCGGAGGTTCCGGCAATTATACCTATAGTTGGACAGCTAACCCTCCCAATTCGCTGCCATCAACATCATCGATAACTGTTTGCCCTGCTGGAACAACAAGTTATACCTGCCTCGTATGGGATGGTTACTCCTCGTGTACAACCAATAGTGTGACAGTAACCGTCGACCCTGTGCCAGTCATAACGAGTACGTTGACCAAGGATATTTGCTCGGGTCAACAGGTTAATTATTCACCAACATCTACTGTAGCAGGAACGACATATACCTGGACAACTCAACCAGGCACTTGCACTGGTAATGCGAACGGAATGGGAACAATGATAACAGATATCCTGATCAACACAGGAATAACTCCATGTTCTGTTAGCTACATCATCACACCGATTGGCCCATCTCCTAATTATTGCATTGGAACCCCGGTAACGCTGGTCGTAAATGTGATGCCGGTGTCACAAATAACAAACACACTTTTATCGCAAACAGTCGTTTCCGGTTCTTCCACTACACCTGTTACCTTTACGTCCAATGTGAGTAATGCAACTTTTGAGTGGCATGTTTCCGGAACAGTTTGTCCCGGGGGAACAATTAGTTATACTCAAATCAGCGGGACAGGGTCCACCATACCATCCCAACCAGTGTCGATTTCGGGAACCCCGACTTCTTGTGAACTCAAATATCTTGTTACTCCGAGTGTCCCAAAGCCCAGCGGAGGATCATGCCCCGGAACACCAGTCACTTACAGTATTTTTATCAATCTTGCCCCATCGGTTTATACACTAATATGTCCATCACCGGTTTGTGAGGGAACACCGGTTTCCATTACCCTAAGTGGCTCAGACCTTGGGATTAGCTACCAGATGTACAAGGATGGAGCAACTTTTCAGAGTCCAAAACCCGGGGGACCAGGGCCACTTACCTGGACAGGCATTACAGCGAGCGGCAATTACCTTGTCTGGGGAACAAATACCAGCAACGGGCAGTCGATTTTAATGGATGGGCAATGTACGGTAACGATTAATCCTAAACCGATTGCAAATTATATCATGAGCTCAACAGGACCTTGTCCGGGTGATATCATCACGTTAAATGGCAGCCAGGCCGGGGTTACGTATGTGCTATATTGCGATGGTATCCCTGTCGGGGAATCCTATCCTGGTCCTGGTATTTTGAATTTTACAAACACTATTACCCCTGGATTGTACAAAATAAAAGCCACCTACAATGGCACAGGTTGCTGGGTTTGGATTGATGGGAGTGTGCAAATTACACCGAACCCGCAGGCGTTTTTATTTGTGCCGGCAGGGGATCTCTGTGTGGGAGACGACCTGTCTCTTGCAAATTCACAAAGCGGCGTTTTATACGAATTATGGTGTAATCCATTGACAGGGCCTGGTCCTGTGTTCATTAAATCGATGCCAGGACTAACGGGTTCATCGATCGCATTTGGAATACAAACTATTGCGGGTACCTATTATATTCATGCAATCAATTTATTTACCCTGTGCGATGTTTATTTTCCTGATAATAAGGTGTTTTGGCCTAATCCACAATTGTTTAATATAACACCCCTTACATCAGCAGTGCCTAATTGTGGAATGACCACTATAGGATTGAGCAGTTCGGAGGTTGGAGTTCATTATGCGGTATATCAACTGGATGGCAATGGGGTTCCTTTAGGATATCACTATCCACCTTTCAGCGAGCTGACCGGTGATGGCAATCCCCTGGTTTTTGGTACAACGGATGATATTGGCGAATATGTTGTAATCGCATGGAATCCTGCAAATCTTTGTCAGTCACAGATGAATGGAATTGTAGTGATTCATGCTTCCCCAACCAAATATTGGATGGACCCTCAAGGTGGGCCGATTTGCATTGATCAGGGTGTTGGTCTGGAAATCAAGTTACTTCATTCTGATGTGGGAATTAATTACACACTCCATCCGGTAAATAACATGAAGCCGGGAGGACCGGTCCCATTGAGTTTTGGGTTTCAAACACAACCATTAACCTATACCATTACTGCTGAAAACCCGGCGACAGGTTGCACCGCTCCGATGCTTGGAAGTTTAATATTGCAATTAAACCCACAACAATTCAGCATGTATCCTTTGGCAGATTTCTGTCCGGGGGAAAATGAAATATGGATCAATGGGTCAGAATCAGGCGTGGCTTATAAATTACATACGCCAAATACATCCCCGATTCAAAAATTGGGTGGAGGTGGTCCATTAAACTGGGGTAAGTTTTACTATCCAGGAACTTATTACATTACTGCTGAATTTTTAAGCAACCCACTATGCTCCATTGTTTTAGGAACTGTGCATATACATTCCAATCCGGGTGTCTTCCAAAGTCGTATTAAGCCCGGAACCGGAAATTGTGAACCTGCTATCTTAGGGTTGAATGGATCTGAAATAAATACAACCTATGAATTACTTACCTATCCTTCCCTTAATCCAACGGGGCAAATTTTACCAGGTACCGGCAGCTCGTTTAATTTTCCCATTGCGCAACCAGCAGGTAGCTATGTTGTAAATGCCATTAATTCATTGGGTTGTGATACAATCATGAATGGTATTATGGTTGTTGAGCTGGGGCCAACTGTGAATGCCGGACCGGCAGATACTACGATATGCAATGCTCCACCATTTTTAATTAACCTAAATGGAACAGCAACCCATTATGCATCAGTTTTATGGTCGAGTCCGACAAATGCAACCGGAAGTAATTTCAGCAATAAAAACAGTTTGGTAACGACCTATACTTTTACACAGACTGATATTGATAACAAGTTCGTGACGCTTACTTTGAAGGCCTTTGGTATCGGAGGATGCACAGGGACTAATGTAACCGATGCGATCACTGTCCATATTCTTGCACCAATTGTAAATGCAGGATCAAACCAGGCTAAGTGTGAGAATGAAACATTTACACTTGCCGGGTCAATAACCGGGGGGACAACAACAGGAATCTGGTCAGGGGGACTTGGTTCCTTTAATCCTAACCGAACGACCTTAAATGCTGTTTACACGCCCCATCCTTCTGAGGCGGGAACAACAGTTACGCTAACTTTAACATCTACCAATGCTGCGCCTTGTCCGAATGTATCGGATCATGTGGATTTGACGATTTACGGGCATTTGGTGGCGGGGATCGCAAGTGTTAGCCAAAGCCCTATATGTTATGGAGAATCCGCAACACTTTCATCCACAATACCCACGGGGGGAAGCGGATCATTCACCTATCAATGGCAGTATAAGACCCTGAGCACTGGCTGGACAGATATTCCGAATGCTTATGCCCTTACCTATTCGCCGCCGGCACTTACTGAAACCACCCAATACAAGTTGATCCAGACCGACAACTATTGTGACCCACACCAGGTTGTTACCACCAATGCAGTAACCATCACGGTTCACGGTCAGCTGCTCCCCGGAACAGCAACTGCAGACCAGGCGATTTGTTACGGAGAGACCCCTGATCCATTGGTTTCGACGCTGCCCACAGGTGGCAGTGGTGCCGGACATTTCAGTTATCAGTGGCAGTACAAAACCCTCAGCATCGGCTGGACAGACATTCCGAATGCTTATGCCCTTACCTATTCGCCGCCGGCACTTACTGAAACCACCCAATACAAGTTGATCCAGACCGACAACTATTGTGACCCACACCAGGTTGTTACCACCAATGCAGT
>CAIQUS010000123.1 GCA_903875045.1 uncultured Bacteroidales bacterium | reverse complement strand
CTTGATTTTGGCGGGTTCCAGAATTATTGCAATACTTTCATCAACTATCGGAGCCAATTGAGCTATTTCCCTGTTGAAAGTTATTAATCCTTGCTGCATCCGCGCCCACTCAAGCAGATTTTCAAGAAGGCGGAACATATCGTCTGCCGAGTTTCTCATGCTCAAAGTGAAATCCTTAATTTCTTCGCTGGTCAGATTTTCTAATTCTTCCGCCATCAGCTGAGTAAGTCCTAAGAAACCATTGAATGGGCTGCGCAGGTCGTGAGCGATGATTGAGAAGAACCTATCCTTTTCTGCGTTGATTTGTCGAAGTTCGTCATTTTTATGTTTTATCTCTTCCTCTGCCTTTTTGCGGTCTGTTATATCACGGCTAATCCCCAGGATACCTAACACGCTTCCATCATCTGCCCAATAGGGTGTTTTAAGAGTGTCGATAAGCGTTTTTTTTCCATCAGGATAGGTAATCCATTCTTCATTATGCCGGGGTAGTCTTTGTTTAAGCATCTCAACATCATGATAACGAAAAAAATCGGCAATCTCTCTATCAAATAGGTCATAGTCGGTTTTGCCAATAATTTCATTTTTGTGTTTACCGACTAAAGCATCAAACGATGGATTACACCCAAGATAAACACCTTCTGTGTCTTTATAAAAGATGATATCGGGTATTGAGTCAAGCAATAAGGTTATCAGTCTTGCTTGCCGGCTTTTCTCCTCTTCTATCCTGTTGCGTTCGGTCATGTCACGTATAATACCCACAGCATACCAGCATCCGTTCATGTTTGTAGATGAAAGCGAAAGCTGCACCGCGATTTCCTTCCCATCTTTCCTGATTGCTTCCAACTCGAGTGTTTTACCAATTGCGGGGCCCTGTCCTGTCTGTAGAAATAAAGGGAAAGCGGCGTTGTGTGCTTGATGATACTGGACGGGTGCAAGTAGTGTATGCAGGTTTTTGCCAATGGCCTCGCTTTTCATGTACCCGAAAATACGCTCTGCAGCCAGATTCCAATAAAAAATCCGGCCTTCGGGATCCATCATCAGAATAGCATCCTGGGCAGAGTCGGTAATGACACGTAAGCGGGATTCACTCTCCACCAATGCCTGCTCAGCCTGTTTGAGCTCAGTGATGTCTGTAAGAGAAGTTACCCGAACGTTTCTGCCTTTGAAATGCACCATTTTTCCTCGTAAAACGCAAGGAAATGTTGTCCCATCTTTTCGTAATGCAACCGCCTCATAAGGTTTTTCATCGCCTGTCATCATTTTTTCCATGACCATTTCGCGGAACTCAGGCACGATCCATTCTGTGCCGTATCTTACTGTAGCTTCTTCATTGGTATAACCAAACATTGCCTCCGCAGCTTTGTTTTGTTCGATACAAAGACCTTTTTCAGAGAAAAATATCGCTTCAAAAGATGCTTCAGACAGACCCCGGTACCTTTCCCTGCTTTCTGCAACTTCTCTTTCTGCCTGTTTGCGTTCGGTAATATCAACAGCGTTGACATTACACTGTTCTTGATTCTCGGTAATGATGCCTTTTAGTAAAACATACATTGGGATGTCACAATCCGTTACGAGTTTAACCTCGCAGGTTTCTTTGCTTTTCGTTTGAAATATTTTTTCAAGAAAAAGACTGAAGATTGGTTTTGTTTCTCCTGACACAAAAAAACCAAACAGGCTGGATTTCAGATGCTGCCGGTCTTTGCCTAACATTTTCGCCCCGCTGAGGTTTAGTTCGATGATTTTACCTGTATTGGAAAGTGTAAAATAACCTGATGGCGCCAGATCGTATAATCCGATATATTTGTCGTTCGCAACTTCTGCCACAGCCCATGCATGACGGAGTTCATCATTATGCAATTCCAGCTCAATCTGGTGCACCTGAAGTTCGTGGATGAGTCTGAGCGATTCCACTTCAGAAAATGGCGAAGCAGTTCCGGATGATTTCTTTTTCAACAATTCTTCAGCCTTCTGGCGCATAGAATTTTCCTTTGAGGGGTTGTTATCCATAACTTTTTTTATTGATTTTGGACCGGTAAAGTAAATCGGAAT
>CAIQUS010000122.1 GCA_903875045.1 uncultured Bacteroidales bacterium | reverse complement strand
CTCCTGGTTCATTGCGGCTGACTTTGACAAAGCCAACTGGATTGAGGAATGCAGATCATTTCTAACATTTTGTCATGACCAGGGATTACCTGCATACCTTGAACGATCACGGTCCGGAAAAGGAGGCCATGTGTGGTTGTTTTTTGAAAGACCTTATCCTGCGGCAAAAAGCAGAAAGATCATCATCACGCTGCTGGAAAGAATTGGTTTATTCTCAAGCTTTGATAAAAATTCAAGCTTCGACAGGCTCTTTCCCAATCAGGATTCCTTGTCAGGGAAGGGATTTGGCAACCTGATTGCACTGCCGTTAAATAAACTTTGTACAGAACAGGGGAATAATTGCTTTATAAATCCTGAGACATTAGAGCCCTATCAAGACCAATGGGCGTTCCTGCAAGGTATTCAAAGAGCATCGGTCACGCTGCTCGATCAGCTTTATGAGCAAATTCTTAAAACAACGGGTTTACAGAAAGACCTGAGAACTCAGCCAACACCGGAAACCGGCAAAATAAAAATTGAACTCGGCCAGACTGTAACAATAACAAAGAGTGTTCTTCCACTTCCACTGTTTAACTTTCTGAAGGATGGTCTTAATTTCCCAAGCAGTGAATATGTTATCAAAAAGAAACTTGGGAAAAGCACCTGGGGGTCGGAAAGATATTTCAATTTTATTGAAGAAACAGCCGATTTTGTGATCATCCCCAGAGGCATGGTTGGCAGTGTGCTTCGCTTTTGCCGGGACAATAACATTGAATATGATTTCGCGGATGAACGGAAAAAGGTCGAACCTGTTTCCTTTACAATGGATGTTCACCTCCGGGAACATCAAAAACTTGCAGTAGTTGCTGCCGCGAAAAAAGACATGGGCGTCATTGTTGCCCCGCCGGGAACAGGTAAAACCATTGTCGGGCTAAAGATCATTGCGGACAAACAACAACCTGCCTTAATCATTGTTCACAGGAAGCAACTGGCCGAGCAATGGATTGAGAGGATTCAATCGTTCCTTGGAATTCCTAAAAATGAAATTGGAAGTATCGGACAGGGAAAAAGTAAAACCGGCAAGAAGATTACAATTGCACTTATCCAGAGTTTATCAAAGATGCTCGAAAATGCAGATCAGAATGGGTTAACGAACATATTCGGAACGATCATCGTTGATGAATGCCATCATATTCCGGCAGAGTCCTATCGAAATATCATTGGGAAACTATCTTCGTTTTATTTGTATGGATTGACCGCAACGCCATTCCGGAAATACAATGACGGGAAACTGATTTTTATCCATCTGGGCGAGATTATTTCTGAAATAAAAGCTCCTGATATCTCTACCCTCAAGACTGCAAAAATCATCGTCCGCAATACAGAGCTCGATGTTCCTTTCAATTCGAAAACGGATAAGTTCGAGACCTTGTCAAAGGTCCTGGTTCATGATTCTGCAAGGAACAAGCTGATTCTTAAGGATGTGATCTCGGAGCTGACCTCCGGCAAAAAGGTCGTGATCATTACCGAACGCAAAGAGCATCTTGATTCATTAAACCAATATCTCAAACAATCGTACGAAACGATTGTACTGTCCGGGGATGACCCGGAAAGCAGCAGAACCATGAAATGGAAAATGCTGAAGGACGGTAGTTTCCAGGCATTAATCACGACCGGACAATTTTTTGGAGAGGGAACCGATATTCAAAACATCGACCGTTTATTCCTTGTTTATCCCTTTTCCTTCCAAGGGAAGCTGATACAATATATCGGAAGGGTGCAACGATCAGAGATCGCCCCGGTTATCTATGATTACCGTGACATCAGGATCGATTACCTGAATAAATTGTTTCTGAAAAGAAACACGTATTACAGGAAACTTGAAAAACAGGCATCCTTGTTTGACGAACCTGAACCAGACTTTCTGCCAGCCGGATACACATTGTCAATTGAAGAGACGATCACCATTGCTATCGATGATCTTGAATTCAGATACGGATCAATTGCTTTCAGGTACCATGCAGACAAAATAAATCAGGAACTGGAGTTTGAAATTGAAAATGATCAGATCCGCCCGGAGTTCGAAGTGTTGAAACCGTATTTCTCAAAGATTCTGAAGAAAAAGAATGTCAATGTGCTTATCCAGGCCGAGTTTCAGGAGAAAACATTGATTTCCCAACTGGCGACTTCTTCTGACCTGGAAAAGATAAATGGTGAGATCATTGATATTGCCCGGTTCCGGTTTGTGTCAAAATTCAT
>CAIQUS010000121.1 GCA_903875045.1 uncultured Bacteroidales bacterium | reverse complement strand
GCTGCTCCGGAAATAAATAACGATACAAGTATGCAAAGGATTGATCTTTTCATGGTTCTTTTGTTTTTTGTTTTCACGTGTATAAGTTCTGACATGTAAGGGATATCGAATTTCCCTGCTGCAAAATTGAACCGTAAAAAATAAGAGAGGAAATTTATTCTGTTGAACCGTTGGAACGGGCTATCGAAGTGTATGGCAGAGGAAACAAGGCATCTATCTTATTTTGTTACCTGCCTTGTCTTCACCAACTTTATGGTTTCAAAACAGTCCGTTCCCATTACTTTTATAAAATAGAGTCCGTCGGCCAATTCGGAGAGGTTGAATTGATGCATCTTCTCACCGGAGATGGTTTCAGCCAGGACACTTTTCCCATTCATTCCAAAGATCTCAACTTTCAGGAGCAGGGGTGAATGGTCGCCCTTTTGTACCAGGGTGAAGTTGCCGCTGGTAGGGTTCGGGTAAACGGCGAAGGATTTGCTTTCAATGCCAGGCACAGGTATATCCACCCCCGTGACTGCTGACATAACAGCGGGTGGTTGAACAGGGCACCATGGGCCATTCGGGGCGATGCGACCCAACATATATCCGTTGTTCCACACCCTTGTTCCCGGTTTATAAATTATGCTGACCCCCGCAATCATTTCTGCTTGCGCCCCAGCCTGAACATTATATGGCCCGTTTTCAGCCACCGTGATGGTATTGAGGGCGCTGTAACACTCGCTTCCTGAAATATCACCTTCGACAGTAAGATTCAAAGGAATGGCTGCACTTGTTGTAAAGGATTGAATTACCGACCATTGACTCGTAATTTGAATACAATTCGCCCGCACATGGAAATCATAGGCAGTACTTTCTGATAGTCCAATCAAATGATATGGATTTAAGGTAACTCCTGAAATGAGTGTTCCTGTTCCCTGTCGGAAACCCGATGGGCCGTATTCGATATTCCACTGGGTGGCAGTTCCGGTTTCAGTCCAACCGAGATCTGCAGCGGTTGCCGTGATATTATTTCCGGTCAGGGCAGTGGGTGCGTTACATGGTTGAATCACAGTTACTGTTACGGCATCTGTCCTGGTACACCCGGTCAGAACGGCAGTGGCCAGAACAGAATATGTAATGGTTGATGATGGCTTTGAATAAACGGTCGTTGTTGATTCACCATTATAAGGCAAGGTTGCATTAACATCGGAATAAAGGCTTGTAATGGGTGTCCATGTAACATTGGTTTGAGCATTACCTCTGATGACAATATTGTCGATTCCCCAGAAATACCTCCACGCTCCGTCATATTTAAGCCGGATATAAACGGACGGCTGGTTCAGGAACTCTGCAGTCAATGCAATGGAGGCCCTTGCAAAAGCGCTCACAGCACCAGTTGTACTGCTGTATGTTTGAAGGGTGGCCCAGGTCGTCCCGTCAGTTGATACTTCAAACACTCCTGTGCTGCTGCCTGCCGAAGGTTCATAAAAATAGTGATCGAAACTCACATTCGCAGCGCTATACCCGATTGTATTGAAGGCCGGCGATTGCAGGATGGTGGATGTAGTGCTTCCGGATCCCTGGGCATTGCTGTTAGTGAGGTAGAATTGTGAATGGTCGTTACTATGCCATATTCCGTATGATAAGTACTCATATCCATCGGGACGTAAGGTCCAGGCAGCGTTGGGGGGCTGGCCACCAGTGGAGTTGTTTGTTTTTATCCAGTTGTTCGCAGGCTGATCGAAACTTTCACTTAGAATTACAAACCCATCTATATCTCCGCCTGTTGCCGTTAATTCCTGCACAGAGTCCTGGAAAACCAAAGGTTCAGGAGGTGATATTGAAAGAGTCGCAGGAGATGGTAAAACCGTGACCAACACATTTCCGTCTGTATAACAACCTGTTAGTGGATCATTGGCAGTAACCTCATAAACAGTACTGACTTCCTGGTATACAGTCTGCCCCCCTCCGTTCAGATTCCCCGGCATCCAGTTATAAATGTAACCAGCATCTGAACTCGTTACATTCAGGTTGGATGCCCCGCCTGCACAAACACTGTTTGGAGTTGCAGTAACTGTAATGGCCGGAGCCGGTGTAACTGTGGCCACAACCTCTGTTCTGCCCGACCAGCATTCTGCAGTCACCTGCCAGTCGTAAAAATAATAATAGAATTGCGGATTTCCGGGAAAGCTGTTGCCGGTTATGGTTACGATATTGGTGCGCGAATAAGGATAACCCGCTCCGTTTGTATTTCTGAAAAGGCTCACTCCCCCGATTGATGCAGCATAACCAATTCTGTAATTCATTCCGGTAGGAATATCGAATCCGACCGGAATATAGGTTTTCATTCCGATATTCCCGGCCTGGACAGGATATGTTACCGTATGCAGCACAGTTCCGGTGTTGTCAGCAATATAAAATTTTACATTGCCGGATGCTCCGGGATAAACATATAATCCGTTCAGGTGAAGAGATGAGGCAATGACATCAAACAGAAGATAATAGTCATTGGCCGCATACCCGCCAACGCCCATTGAATTGCCCGCAGGACCAGCTGATCCAACTTCTCCGGCTGCTATTCCTGCAGCAGCATAAAACGAAGTTGATGCGGAAATCACGGGTGTGGCAAATGAGTTCCCTGTTCCGATTGACATTCCGCCGGACGGACCCTGATACCATTTGATGGAAGTCCCCGGACTTCCTGTTGCCGAAAGGTTCACACTGCCGGTTCCGCAGCGGGTACCGGGGGTAGTGGAAACGATCACGGGATTATTCACAGATATGGTTATAGAAGGCTCATTACAGATACTTCCTTCTTCATTCATGATCAAAATTTTATAATATTGAGTGGCGTTGAGTGTTTCTGTAGTGTAGGCCGGGGATGTAGCTCCGGGGATATCGGAAAACAATATATTATCGCCTGATTTTTGCCATTGAAAAGTGGCAGTGCCATAACCCGTAGCGGGAGTAATCCCCAATGTTGTAATACCAGAGACACAAATCGCTGCCGGCAAAGCGGTGATGACAGGTGAGGGTATTACAATAATTTCTGTTTGTGCTGTATTTGAACACCCGGAGGAAACCTTTTGTGCAGAACAGGTATAAGTTGTCGCCCCGGCCAGGCTTGATTTAAAAAATACGGTCGTTGCACTGACAGGTGAAAGGTAAGGAATTGTGCATGCAGAATCAGAATACAGATGGTTCACAGGACTCCAGGTATAGGTATCAAAGTCAGGAATCGTTGATGTGACCTTGATCTGACCAACTTCTCCTGAACAAAGGGTTCGGCCCAGAGAAACAGATAAGGAAGGGGGTGAAAGAACCGTTGCAACGACCGGAAATGCCGGACTGATGCATGCAGTTGTGATCTGCCAGTTGTAAAAATTGAAATAGTAGGACGGAAGTGTACTGGATGTAAGTGAAATGATCCCCGGAACGATATAAGGGAAAGCATCTCCTCCGGAATTTCTTATGATCCCCGGGTTCACCGGCGCGGTGATCTGGTATCCGGTACCTGAAGGAAGAACAAAATGTACCGGCACTGTCTGGACAGCAGGTTCTGATAATGTCCCCTGTACTGTTATGGTTCCGGAGTAGGATGCAATTGTCGCAGATGCTTGTTTGACGGAAATCGTAAATGGAGATCCCACCGGCGCAGTCGGATAAATATCAATCGTATGGATGGTAACCGTTCCGGCGAGAACATTGAAGTTGATACCCTCGGCAGTGGAGGTTTGTGTATCAAATGAATATGAAACAAAAATGGCAGGAGCGCCAACACTATTCGACGTTGTTGGCCCTGAAGTGCCTGCGTAATAGGTGGCAGTAGCTGAGATGACAGGAGTTGTGAAGGTGTTTCCTGTATAAATGGGGTATCCTCCGGAGGGAACAGAATACCAGTTCACTGTGGTTCCCGGGTTGCCTGTAGCTTCAAGTGTAACGGTTCCTGTACCACAGCGGGTACCTGGTGTGATGCCGGTAACATTATTGAGAAAGGTCAGCTGTAATGGAGCTGATGTCGCGGAAACAGGACCATCGTGACATGTCACGGAACACCGGTAATATAGAGAAGTATTTGGTACAACATAACAATTTACATCGTTGGCCCCGGAAATGTTGGTGAAAATTAGCCCATCGGGTGAACTTTGCCATTGAAAAGTCACACCGGTACCTGTTGGTGGATATTGAAGGCTGAGGGTTGTTCCCTCACCATAGCAGAGATTATTTGCCGAAGCCAGGGTGTTTCCGGGAACTGGCATCACACAATTGAATGATGGAATACCTCCAAATTCATCGGCGCCGACATCAGGAGCGACCGATGAAAAAAGCGGGTTTGTGTTATCAGGATACCCCGGGTTCGGGTAACGTGGCTGAGCGTCATAATCAGTAGAAATTGGAGGAATGTTTATCGTGCCGGCCCCGCTTTCACAAGAGGTGGAATTGGTAGAATCAAGGTGCAGGTTATACGGTTTGATTGTTGAATTAAGGAAAGGTGGTACTTCACTGAATGATTGGGCTTCCTGGGGAAATATGGACTGGTAGCCGGTGAGGTTTTGCGCCGATTGAGGGGATACGGCATCAAAGGCATAAAACAATAAATTGTTCGGACCAGGGGTTCCTGCATGGAAACAATTATAGTTTGAGTATGCTGAATAAGTCGTTCCCGAAATGGATGATCGCCAGAAGGAAATCGTAGCTCCGGTGCCGAGGGTCGGTGAAGTATTTACAAGGATATTGTTGCGCATATCCAGGGTGGAAATTGTACTTGCATAACAAGATGCAGTCTTCGGATTTCCGGAGACAGGAATCTGGTTAAGAAAGACAGTATTGTTGTAATACCGGTGAACCGATCCTGCCAGTGAAGTTGGCATCAGGTATAGTCCTGCGGAAAATGAGATGTCGGACTCAGGGGCTGTGAGGTCGGAGATAAAGTTGTTGTAAACAACGCTGGTTGAGGAAGGAGTCGATGAGCCTGTGCAGATACCGTAGAAAACCCCGGAATCACCCACGGCTGCATGCATATCATACACTTTATTGGCATATATTTTGACATTCAGTCCGGCGCCATTGAAGATTCCGTATATGGCTGCATCGTTGCTGGTGATTCCATGGACCTGGTTTGAAAAAATGTTGACTGTTGAACTGTTTCCGCCATCGCAGCGGAACGGGTAAACCGGCCCTCCCCAGGTATTGGTGAGATTATAAACTGAATTCTCTTCAACTGTGCACAAACCATTGACTGCTGAACCTGCCAGATAGATTCCTCCCAAGATGCCGGATTTCGGCGTAATATTCGTCAAAACACCAGGTTTTGAAATGTCATGAACGGAATTGTTTAGGAGACTCAGGTTTGTAGCATTGGAATTTGTAATATAAAGTCCGTATGTTAAACCTGATGATGGCCAGGAGTTATTAAAAACCTGGTTGTCACTGATTGAACACGTTAAGCCCGAAGATGAATTATAGATCCCGTAGCTGTTCCCTGCTCCGCGAAAACTCTGAACCCTTGAGTTACCGCTTATAATATTTCCGTTTATATTCAGGAAACTTCCTGCATTGATGTTTGACCCTGATGTGTTAATACCGTAAAATGATCCGGAGGCTGTTGCATTTACCCCTCCACCCTGGATGCAATTCACGATTGAATTCCCGGAGATTTCGCAATGCCAGGCGGATGTATTATGATAGATCCCATACATGATGCCGGATGTTGCAGAGGGGTAGTTTAACGAAATTGTGTTATAATGAATCCTTACCAGATTATTGGTGCCTGAGGATCCCATTGCACTGTATATCCCGTAAACTGTACTTGTCGTTGCGGTGCTCGAAAGTGATATGATGTTGGAATCAATTTCGATATTGGAGTTAGCCCCGGTTCCGCCATATATTCCGTACATTGTAGCGTTTGTACCAGTTCCACCGCTGATTGTATTATGCTTGATTTTCAGATTGTTTTGATAAGCTGTATAGATTCCATAAGGCGAAGCAATCCCTCCGCCAAAATTGGAAATGGTATTTCCTTTTACAGAACCAAAATAATTATTTTGACCGAAATAGGAAGCTGTGCCGCTACCTGTCCAGTTTATACCATACGTTACATTGGAAATGTTACAACTGTCAATACAACAGTTGCTTACAACTCCGGAAGCAGCTCCGGGCGTTATTAAAGAAGTAGAAAGGTCCGTATGATTTTTTGAATAAATCCCGCTTGAATAGGGAGATGAAGTATATGCTTTCTGCAGTGTAATATGACAGTTTACGATGGTAATATTTTGCGATGCGTCGGTACTTGAAGCCATCAGGATGGCATAGCCCCACTCCATACGGGTCGTTGAAGTGGTGTGCGATGAAGGATCAACCAGATCAATTCCGTCGAATGTTACATAGTCTGTTCCCCTGATCTTAATGATTCCGTCAAGTGTTGAATTACCGCTGGTAGCAGTTATCAGTGGATTGGCTCCGGTTCCTGTTTTGACAAAAACAATCGGATTTGCAGCCGTTGCAGTTGAGGTTTCCAGCATTAAATTAGAAGCGTTTTCCGTATACCCGGCAGCCACATAAAAATAGGCGCCACCGGCCCCAATACCAAATCCATTGATATTGTTAATTGCATTTGCTATGGAATTGAAATTCCCGGGAATGTAATAAGCTCCCGATAACTGCCCGTAGGTGACGGTTGAAAAAATGAATGCAAGCAGAAATAAAATTGGTTTCATAAGTGATTCTTTTTGTGAATAATGGATTTGATAATTGATTCAAAAACCTGACAAACTATTGATATCCCTGTCTTCGTAAGATGAACAATCTGTGAAAATATTCTACCTGTTGCTCTTCAGGGCAGCCTTAATCGCGTTGATTTCATTTTCAAGCGATGTTATTTTACTATTCTGCGTTTCAATAATTTTCTGTTGTTCCTGGATGGCCTTAATGGCGATCACGCCAAAACCTGCATAACTCATCATGTAGAACGGCTTTCCTGTTTCCCTGTCATATCTTTGGTAAACCAGTTCAGGGAAATATGGCAATATATCCTGCGCCATGAAACCAATGGTACGATGATCGCTGTCTTTACTGTCGGAATAGTTGTAACTATAAGCAGATAAATGATTGAGTTTATCCAATACCGGTGATAAAGGATTGATATTCTTTTTAAGGGTGCGGTCAGAGAGTGAAGTGTAAACTCCTGTTACCCTGTCGATAGTGGAACGAAGCGAACCATTATAATAAAAGTTGAGTGAACTGTCTAACTGACTGACATACATTCCCCATTTCAGGATGGTGCTTTGAGGGTGGCGAAGTACCAGCTGGTCGCCATTCTGATATCCGGTAATTTGCAGCCGGCCTTCAGTCACATTTTTAACATCCGTAGGATATGCACCAATACCAATATTGTGCCGGTACATGGCAACAGAGGGTGTGTCAATGGCAGTTGTATTTTGCGGTGACATGGTTGCAAACAGCGCAAGGCCGTTCGATTGATTACTGGGAGTGGCTGTAATATTTTCCGTGTAAGCCGATATGGCAGCACTGTTGGTTGTCCCCGAGGTTGTCCCGTCGGGAAGAAGGTAACCGTTCTCGAATACAATGGTTGTTTTCTGTCTGTTTTCCCACCCTGCCTTAAGTTTACGGTTTACACCCGAAAGCGTTAGTACATTAATATTATTCTTGGCACCAAGCTGCGCCGAATCCTGCATTTTCAGCATTTTAACCTTTGGATTGAGGTTGGTTGATATGCCGGTATAATTATCCATTATTTCCACGCCATCGGTTTTACCCTTTAATTGAATTCCAAGCAATCCCCCGCTTTGCCACACGTTATCATTAAAATTATCTGCAAGCCTTATCCAGGTGCCGGCAACCGTGCTGTAATAATAGTAACCTCTCTGCATATCGTTCCTGGCGCCCGGCTGAGTGGTGTTGAAAACGATTAACCCTTGTGCGGGATTTGGGATACTGGTTACATCTTTGAGACTGTCAATGGATACCTGGGGAAACAAGACTCCCTTGTTGGTGCTGGAAACATCGAGCATGCTGCTTGCAGCCGGACCGGTTCCGGATGTATTAATGGATACCTGGGCCTGGGTTAAGGCACCGATGACCATAAAGATGAAACAGAGAAAAAATGCTTTCATGTCTTTTGTTTGTTAATAGTGCTTTGGGATGTACAATTTTAACTGTCGGGAATTTCAGGGACATCCATCATTCCTGCAACAAAATTGCATCGTAATAAAAAGGAGGGAAAATTTTTTAATGTTAACCGTCGAAACCGGTTATCGAAGTGTGTATGAACTAAAACTAGATGTTTTTACCTGTTCAGCCACTTCCTGAAAAGGGGAGCTTTTTCGCGACTCATATCGATTTCAACTTTATCATTGGGCCCTTTCATCTTTACCAGCAACTTGGAGTTCATCGACGGTTTGACAGCTGCAATGGCGTCGATGTTGATGATATACTGCCGGTTTGCCCGGTAAAATTGTCTCGGATCAAGGAGCTCTTCTACTTCATCAAGCGTATCATAATCAAGGATGTATCTTTCACCGTTAAACAGGTAAATATAATTCAGGGCATCTTTGGTGAGAACCGCGATATCTTTGGTATTGACAATGACCCACTGATTCCGGCTGTTAACGACAAACTTCTCTTTGAAGGTGTTTTGCTGCTCATTGGGATTCATGATGCTCCTGACAAGGCTCATTAAATCCACCGGTGGCCTATTCTGGTTCTCAACAATTTTTTTGCATTTGATGATCGCTTTTTTCAGCTCCTCTTCGTCCACAGGTTTCAGCAGATAGTCGGCACCGTTCAGCTTTATGGCCCTTACGGCATACTCATCGTAGGCTGTGGTAAAGATGATCGGGCAGGTAAGGGTGAACTGCTCAAACAAGTCAAAGCTCACCCCATCGGACAACTGGATGTCCATAAAGATCATATCCGGTTGTGCATTTGAACTGAACCATCTGCGCGCAGTTTTTAAGCTCGGCAATTTGGCAATGACATCAATGGTGGCATCTGCTTTTTCTATCTTTTGCTGAAGGAGATTCGCGATGATCTCTTCGTCTTCAATGATCAATGCTTTCATATACATCAAGTTAAACAAGTGGAATTTTTACATAAAAGTTTATTTCATCCTCCTGAACCACCACGGGATTATTGCTGATGAATTTGTAAAATGACTTGAAATTCTGCAAGCCCTGTTTATTGGAAGTCTCAACGACCTTTTTTCGCTGGAGGTTGTTTCTGATGATGATAAAGCCATTTTCTGTGTAAATATCAATGTATAAGGGTGAGTCGGGATTGCATATATTATGCTTTATTGCGTTCTCAACCATATTCTGAAGAGTAACAGGTGCAATTTTACTGTACATGTTTTCATCTTCAACGGTGATGGATACTTTCAATCCATTTTTGAACCGGGTCTGCTGTATGTTGATGTACAACCTTACAAAATCAATTTCTTCCCTCAGCGTCACCACATCGCTGTTGCGGTTCTTCAGAAGGTATCGGTAAATCCGCGACATCTGGTCAAGGAATTTTCCTGCCAGTTTCTGATCCGATTCAATCAGCCCTGACAACGAGGTCAGTGAATTGAAAAGAAAATGAGGATTCAGTTGTTGCTTAAGGCTTTCATACAGCATCAGCGTCTTCTCCTTTTCAAGCAGCTGTGCCCTGCTTTCCAGCAACATCAGTTTTTCCTTATGCCTGATCCTGAACCGGATGAAAATATAAACGGCAGACAGTATGACAATGCTTACCAGCGTCAGGAACCATATCTGTCGGAAAAAAGGTGTTTCAATCATAATTAAAACAGAAGTTTCCTTCGAACGCCACGATCCATCTTTGGCCACTGCCCTGAGCCGGAAAGTATATCTGCCGGATGACAGGTATGCAAACACAGCCTGTGATGCATTACCGGCGTTGATCCACCTGTCGCTTAATCCTTCCATCATGTATTCAAAGGTATACGGGAAGTTCTCCTGATCCACCAGCATGCCAAAATTGACAGCGAGAAATCTTCTGTCTGACTCAAACGTAAATGAATTTTTGCCGGAAATAAGGATTTCAGATGAACCATCATTGATTGAACTTATCAGGGGTGTACTGAAAATAGGTTTGGTATTGAGACGGTCGGGAAAAAATTCAAACAGATTACCGTTTAAGTTTGTTATTATATGGCCATTATGCAGCAAGACCATGAAATTATCATAGTCATAGTAGTTGGTAGTAAAGGGCAATGAAATATTGAAAAAATTACCAGTTACCGGATCGAGCACAGAAATTTTGTTATATGCTGCTGTCCATATCCTGTTTCTGGTGTCTGCCCTAACGGCCATGATATGGTTAAATGAAAGGCCTTTCGATTCATCCCAGACTTTAACTTTTTTAGTAGGTGGCGTAAAGGAGATCAAACCACGTCCTTTGTTAGCCAGCCATACAGTACCATTACGGTCAGTGCATAAATCCCTTACAAAACCTGATCGATGCCTCAGATCGCTTTCCACCAAAGTTATCTGTTTTATCTGATCGTCTTTCCCTGACATATAGCCCAGATCCGTAAAATTCAGCGCAATCCAGGCAGATCCTTTTCCGGCAGGTTTTAAACAACGCATGTAGGCCGGCTGATCTTTTTTCTGATCATGGACCACAAACAGGCGGAATCCATGGTCAACCGGATTCCAGTTTATGGCGCAGGTCATATTACTGAACCAGTATGATGCGTCATTTTCTTTTGATACCCACAAAAATTTGACAGTATCGATCGCCCGGATTCCTGTTTTAAACCGTTCAAATCTTTTTTGCCGTGTATCAAATTTCCAGGTTCCATTTTCAGCAATCAGCAGTAAATCTCTTTCAAAATTCGCTATTGAAAAAACACTTCCCGGTTTCCCATGAGAATCGGATGGCAAGGCGTAAAAAACAAATGAGTTTTTTTCCGGAAAATAATGCAACAGCCTGTTGTCACGTTCAAAGCCAATCCACCAGCTGAAATCATTTATATCTTCTGCCAATGTATTGAACTGTATCCCTTTCTTTCCGGGAAATCCTGGTTTCAATAAATCATAACGCTTATAAAACAGTTGTCTCATGTTGATCTTTGAAATACCCCCCACGGTACCAAACCAGATCGTATTTTCACTGTCCTGCCAGGCCGCCCAGAAAAAATCCCCGGCAATGGTCGTCTGATCATCTGGATCGTGCCTAACCAGTTCCATGCTTACTGAGCCTTTGTAGGTGATCTTCATAATATCATACGACCAGCTCGAAACCCAGATATTATTCTCATTATCTTCAAAAAGTGTAGCTCCGACAAAATCTTTATATGTATCATCCAGTCCGATCACCTGCAGAATTTTTCTCATTACCGGGTCAAACCTGATGATTTGCCGGGTCTTATTATCAAAACACCAGAAGTTTCCATCAGGTGATTTATTTAACGCCGTAACAACATGGTCTTTGAATAAATCTCCGGCACCAGGTCTCGAAAAATCGTAATACTGCTGCGTCGCTTTATCAAAATAATTCAACCCCCTTGGAGTGGCAAGCCAGATGCCTTTTCCCGAAGGATCTTCAATCATGCCGTTTTTAAGAATCCGTTTATCATAGGCAGAATGCTTCATGTATGATTTGTTCCAACATTCCGCCAGACGATTTTCCAAAGAATCATACCTGTATAACCCGCTGTATCCTCCTGCCCATATCGAACCCTGCCGGTCACACAGAATATTATGCATACTGGGTATTTTTTCTTTATCCGGTATGAAATAGTTTTTGAAAACATCATCCTTCATGATGTAACAAAACACACCCCTTTCGGTAACGCCCCAGATGTTACCCTTCTTGTCCTCGCACAAGGCATGAACCGTATTATCTATAATCGTGCAACTGTCTTTCCCTTGTTTGAAAATTGTAAAACTGCTGCCATCATACCGGTTTAGTCCATTGTAGGTGCCAATCCACAAAAAGCCACGGCTGTCTTTCAAAAAACAGTTTACGATATTGTTGCTGAGCCCCTGATGTTCAGTGATATGATGAAACACGAGGTCAGGATTCTGACCTGCTAAATCGCTACCACTAAAAATAAAAAACAGCAATATAGATAGATTCCGCATAGATTCGATTGATGATCAGCCGCAAATTACAATTTTATCACTTTTCTCTCATGGGCATCCTGAATAAATTTTCAGCTTGCGTTTTGACGGCTTCGTGGTGATGATTTTACGGTTGAAACCTCCTCAGAGTTTACTTTTTGATGATCCTGGCCGTTTCGGACATTGAACCGGACCTCACATGCAGGATAAAAACACCTGTGGGTTTCGAGGCCAGTGAAAAGACCTGCTTTCTGACCTTCCGGAGATCCCTTGAAAGCAGCCGCTCGCCGCAAATACCGAAAATTTCGACTTGTACCGGTGACTCCGCCGTATCACCTTTCAGTTCGAGTGTAAACTCTCCTGAAGTCGGATTCGGATAAATGGTGAAAAGGCAGTTATGTGGCGCCGGGGCTGTTTCGGATTCTTCCGTGCCCGCAATGACAGGTTGATTGTGATTATAGGGATTGCAGAATTCGTTGGAAATATAACCGTGCAGGTAACCGCCCGCTTCAACTTTGAACCCCGGTGAGTAGATGATGTTTGAACCGGCGATGTGGTTCATGACTCCTCCGTTTTGCACAAGGTAGGTGGTTCCGTTCCCGGCAACGAGCAGCGTCAGCTGTGCATCGGCACAGTTGCTCATTCCGGGCGTGATTGTTTTATCCTGGAGTGACCGCACATCGGGCGGAACCTGCAGATTGCCGGCATTGCCGGTAAAGGTGCCAAAAGAGGAGAGCCCGTGCGCATAAATCTCATGGTTTCCAATGTTGGCGGCATTGTAGGCGATCCATGGCTGTGCCGGATCTACCCGGAAACAGAATATATCGCTTTCAGTTCCGTTCACATCCGCAACCGGATACCGGAAAGTGGCATTGCATGAAAAATCAGTGATCCCGGTGGATGAAACGTTCCAGTAACGCGACAGGTAGTTTGTTGTCGTGCCCGGATAGGGGGCATCGGTCAGGGTAACACCAGCAGTATTACCTGGGCCGAATACTCCGCTGTTAAACTGGAGTGTGACCGGGGAGTATTCCGCAATGCCTGTTACGTCGCCAACCGGGAAGGTGAAACTTCCGATGGCACTATACTCTTTCTGTAACTGGCCTGTTCCGGCTGGCACCACCATGGCGGAAGCGCCGGGGTTTCCTGAAACAGCCGCCGAAGGCCCAAGGAGAAGATTGCTTGACCCGAGTGAAACCCGTCCGTTTGTTAGCGTAAGTGTGCCGTTGACCCTTGTGTTGCCGGAAACAATGAGTCCGGCCGGGTTATTCACCGTGATATGCTTGATGATGTTCAGTCCGCTGATCGCCTGCGCGGAAGTCCCCGAAAACAGCACCATTCCCGCACCGACTGAATTTGCCGCCGCATTGCTGTTGGCAAGGTTTTTCTTCAACAACAGGGTGCCCTGGTTGTCCAATGTTGCACCGGTGTTGATGTCGAGGTTTTCGCCGGATGACAGCGTGGTACCAGGCAGTACTGTAAGGGTGGTACCACCCGTGATCGTAGTCTGCGCCATGATGAAGGATCCCGGGCCCGACAGGAAAATAATAGCAATATGGATAAGATGATAAAACAGTTGATTTTTTTTCATTTGTGGTTTTTATTGGCAAAAATCACTGTTGTTTCCCGCCTGGGAAAATATAATTCCTCCAGGTGTCAAAAATAAATGTTGTAGTGTAAGAAAATGCTCTTTTAATGTAAAATAACCAGAAGGCCGGGGATGATACTGGAACCACTGAAGACTTTGACCTCCTCAGCATGAAAATATACCAATCAGGAGAAATCAATAATCCTGTTACTTTTGCACCTCCATTGCAGAAGAACCACTATGAACGAACCAAACATAAACACAGACCCAGCCGGGTGTTCCATCCTGCTTACGGGTGGTGCAGGTTTCCTTGGACAGGCCATCGTTAAGGAGCTCCTGGCTCCCGGGTGTCCGGTTACCTTCTCCCTTCTCAGGATTTTCGATGTGATTCCATACTGCGGACCTGAAGATGCACGCATAGAGTCAGTAACCAACGACATCAGGGATGCAGCAGCCGTAACCCTTGCCTGCCGTGGGATCGATGTGGTGATACATTCAGCTGCGATCGTCGACTGGGGCACCCGGCCGGTGGAGGAGGTTTACGCGGTAAACTACACCGGCACTGAAAATGTGGTACGGGCATGCCGGGAGATGGGGGTAAAACACCTTGTTTGCACCAGTTCCCTGGATGCCATCTATGCAGGGAAACCCCTGGTCAATATCGACGAAACCATCCCCTACCCTGATATGCATCCCAACATGTACTGCCGGAGCAAATTCCTGGCTGAAAAACTTGTTCTGGAAACCAACGGAAAGCCGGCATCCCTCACTACCTGTGTTCTTCGTCCTGCTGATGTTTACGGCCCCGCTGATCCGTTCCACATCGGGTCACTTATCAACATGGCAAAGGGAGGTTTTTATGTGCGGCTTGGGAACGGAACTTCGCTTTCACAGCATGTTTTCGTAGGAAATATGGCATGGGCACATATTCTGGTGATTCAGGCACTTATCACAGGGAATGAAGCAGTTGCAGGTAAGGCTTACTTTATCACCGATGGTCCTCCGGCTAATTTTTTCAAATTTTTTGATGCCATTGTCGAGGGGGCCGGCTATCCGATCAGGCCAAAGAATATCTGGATCCCGCGCAAAATAGCTTATGCCATGGGAGCCATGGCTGAATTTTTTGCCCTGCTCATCCGGCCTGTTAAAAAATACAATCCCAAATTCAGCCGTTTCGCCGTGTTGTATACCTGTAGCGATTTTACCTTTACCTCTGCAAAAGCAGCCAGGGATTTTGGGTTTGTTCCGAAATACACGAAAGAGGAGGCTTTCGGGGCTACGGTCAGATACTACTCTCGTTTAAGTGAAAGGGTGAAAGGGTGACAGGGTAACAGGGTGACAGGGTAACAGGGTGACAGGGTGACAGGGTGCCAACTTGAATTGTTCCATGAGCGCTTTTTTCTTGAGTAAATAATCTCAGGAATAAAATTATTAGATAGTACTTTTACAGTCAGAGCCGGATCTTTTAAGATTTTAACCAGGAATTTAAACGGGCTGAGAAATGACACACACCATTAACAAATCCACCTGTAAAGAGTGTGATCTTTGCATCACCATCTGCCCGTCGGGTATTCTGGCAAAAAACGACATGGGTTTGACTGTTTTCCTGCCGGAGCGTACCAGCCTGTGTGTCAAATGCGGACATTGCATGGCCATCTGCAGCAAAAGCTCGATCCGTATTGAAGGAATTTCATACGAGGAGAATCTTCCACCGCTCCCGGCCAATCCCATTCATTACGATGAGTTCATGAAATTCCTGATGACCCGGCGCTCCGTCAGGCACTTCCTCGATCGTCCCGTTCCCACCGATGTACTCCGGAAGATTGCAGATGCGATCGCTCTCGCACCATTCGGCGTTGCTCCCGATAATACAGAGATGACGATCATTGCAGATCGTAACAGGATCCAACAGGCGATGCCGGAGATTTCAAAAATGTACCTTCAATTGGGCAAAGTGCTGAAGTTCCCGCTCATGCGGTGGCTGTTCCGCAGGATGATGCCCCGGGATGAAGGCAACACACTGCTTGACTTTTTACTCCCGCATATTCAGAAAGGATTGTACGATTATACAAAAGGCGATGATATCTCCAGGAATGCACCGGCAATGATTCTCTTCCACGCTGCAAAAGGGGCAGAAGAACGCAAACCGGATGCGATGATCTGTACAACGTATGCTTTTCTTGCCGCCCACTCCCTCGGGTTGGGAGCCACCGTCATAGGACTGATTGGCCCGGGAATTAACCGGAGCAATAAGCTAAAGAAACTCTTCCGGATACCTTTTGAAAATGAAGTGATACAAACGGTGATTGTGGGCTATCCAAAACTCAACTTCAAGCGGGCGATTGTGCGGCACGGGAAAAGAGTGACGATTCTCAAATGAAAACCAGGTCTGGATTAAAAAACGCTTATTTGTACCAGCCTTCACCGGCAAAACATGACCACCTGAGCTTTGACATCCCTGAAATATTTCCCTGAAGATGCTCCGGAATATCATATTGCTGCAGCCGGCAGTCTTGTATATCCCGGCTACCCGATTGTTCCTGCTTGTCAGTACTTCTCCTTCACTAAGTCAAGGGCAGCTTCCAGGCGCGGGAAGATCTTAAAATCAGTGTCCAGCCCGACCATGCTGAAAATTTCCGAAACGATCTCTGTTGTTGAGCAAAAGACAACCTCCCCCTGCCAGTCCGCCATGACCCTGGCTACCTGGTATAAAACACGTATTCCGGCACTGCTAAGGTAATCCAGCAATGAGCAGTCGATGATCAGCATCGGGACCCCCGGATGAATGGCGCTGAGTAACTGAACCTTTACATCCGCGGATGTAAGGGCATCCATCCTGCCCTTGAGGATGGCGACTGGTACTTTCCCAGCCAGATGTATGATTACCTGCATATCTGAAATTTTTATTCATCAAACTATACATTTACCGCCGAATAAGACATTGCCACCACTGCAATGTCATCATATTGACTTTGTCCGAGCGCAAACGAATCGACCTTTGCAATAAGATTTCTTACAAGTTCTTCGGGTGTACAGGCATGATTTTCGGCAAGTGTTCCCAGAAGCCTTTGTGTTGAAAAGAATTCCCCTTTGGGATTCATTGCTTCGGTTATCCCGTCAGTATAAAGGACAAGCTTATCCCCGGGCCTGATCGTCGTGATACAACTTGTATATTGTGAATCCTTTTTAAGCCCCAGCGGCCTTGTTTTTCTGTATTCCGGCTGATGAATTTCACCATCCGGAGATACAATGAAAGGCTTGGTATGCGCGGCATTACTGAATATGAATTCTTGTTTTTCATAGTCAAGCAGACCAATCAGCAGGGTCACAAACATGCATGTTTCGTTAGCCGTAAGAAGTTCTTCGTTGGCAAATTCCAGGATCCTGGCGGGATCGGGTTCTGCATGGTCATACGCCCGGATTATCTTTATGGCTGAACCAAGCACACTTTTACAGCGTGAAACAAAAAGTGCAGCCGGGATCCCTTTATCGGAAACGTCCCCTATCAGGATCAGCAAACGGCTGTCGTCAAGGAGATAATAATCATAAAAGTCTCCTCCCACTGACCTTGCAGGACGGATATATGAATAAATATTTATGCGGAAGTGTTCCGGTTGCTTCACAAGGGGTCCGGGCAACAACGACGCCTGTATTTCACGCGCCAGGTCAAGTTCCCTTTCCATCCGCTGACTTGCCCGTTCCGATTCTTTCTCCCTGACAAGGTTTGCCGAGATCAGCATAAAGATGGTCATCCCAATGCCATTTGCCAATAGCGTGGGGATAAATCCGACCTGCATAATACGCACAAAATCGTAGCTTTCATCCTGCCTGACTGCAAAGACCAGGAAATTATGGAGGATTTCAACCGAGGCCACAAAGATCAATGCTCCCCAGATTCCGGGCATTTTGCCTTTTCTGAGAATAAAGACCACCCCGGAGAGGAGACCCGCCAATACCGTTGTCACAGAGCAGGCTATTTGTGTACCCCCGGAGGAATAAAAGTACCGGTGAATTCCTCCGATCAACCCGGCTCCAAGGCCAGCCACCGGGCCACCAATGAGTCCGGCAATCTCAGGGCCCAGGTCCCTGAGAGAGATCAGGGACTTACCGTATATAAATGCCCCGTAATTTGCATAAATAGCAAAAAAACCAAAAATAACACTGAGAAATAGTCCGTTTTTAAGTGAAATTCGTTTTTCAAGGATTATTTCCGTGTACAACTTTGTCCGTGTAACCAGGTAAGCCGAAATAAGAATGAAGGCGAGGTTGTTTACCAGGGAGATAATCAGCTTAAGGATATCCGGAAACTCCATGGCTGGTTTCAATGTATCAGATGAAACTTTATACTTATCCGGCCGCCCTTTTGCTCTGTTTTAAGCCCGTCGACATATTTTTTAATCATATATCCTGAAAGCCGGGTTGTCGCATTTTCATCTTCTATCATTTCCTGCCGGGTTGGCCTCCGGTCAGGGAATTCAATTGGCGCTCCCAGATAACCGATATCCACATCCAGGTCGAATTCATCAAAGTTCACAATCATAACCACCTTTGAGACTGAAAGGTTATTGGAAATGATGGTTTCCATGGTCTCATTCATTGCCCCGGCGGCATTGCGGATCACATCGGGACGCGCACCCCAGTTCCCTCCCTGTCTTTCCATGAAATCGAAAATATCTGAGGATGAGAAAGCAACAGGGTCCAGTTCCAGTCTGGTTTTTGCAGCCACCCCGATACGGAAGACCATATTCAGTATCAAAGCCATGATGGTAGTCACCGAAAGCGCAGAGCTGAATACAGGTTTCAGCCAGGGATGAACGCCGGAATAGGCCCCGGGGATAAAATATACGCATAAACCAAATGTGAGCGATATGCCTATCACAAAGATTCGCCGGGCGTTCATCATCCGTGAGACCATGATCTGGAAGCCGGCAAGGATAATGAAGCTGACTGCAAAGATCAGGGCTGCGCCCATGACCGGGGCTGGCATGATGATCATCACCTCGGAAAGTTTCGGGAAAAATGCCATGAAGATCAATACCCCTCCCATCGCCAGGGCGATCACCCTGCTGGTAGCCCCTGTCGCCATCGACAACCCGACATTGGAAGAAGAAGTAGAGAGTCCGAATCCACCCATCAATCCCGGGATAACCCCTCCCAGTCCATCTGCAAAAATACCCGCGGAGAGTGTTTTCATATCCACACGTTTCCATTCAGCATCATTTATCTTCTGGCAGGTAACGACATCCCCGACAGTTTTAAAAGTAGAGCAAATGGAGGCGATGATGAACGGAACGATCATCGTGAAATCAAAAGACCAGCGGATATGGCTGATCCTGGGGAGATGAATGAAACTGGCAGAGGCAACTCTTTGTATATCACCGGGTGGGATAATCCCGGTCAGAATGCTGGCTAAATAACCCACGATCACCCCTATCAGGGTGCAAAAGAGTTTCATGTTCCCCTTGCTCCAGACATTCAGCCCGACCATCACGGCAAGTGTCAGGAATCCTATACCGATAAAAGCAAAGCTGTCAGCACCGGTTTTTTGATGAGAACCAAAAAAGTAGGCCAGTGAAACCGGCAATAAAGATAACCCCACCATGCTCACAATCAGCCCTGTAACCTCGGTCGGGAAGAGAAAACGGAGCTTATTCATGACCTTTGAAAAAAGAGATTCGATGGCCCCCGACAGTACTGTCATCCCGAAGACTAAAGGCAGTCCCCCCAGGGATGCTGCCATCAGTGTAGCATCCATGTAAGCAGGCCCGCACAGTCCCGGACAAAAATACCCTGATCCTATGCCAAAGCGCCGGTAGGACTGCAGCATAACCATGATACCTCCTGCAATCATGGTCATACTTAAATAGCTCTGAGCCTCTTCAGGAGTAATGGAATTGCCCAGCTGCCGGATGATGATGATCGGCAGGGTCAGCAGAACAAAAAAAAGGCAGGAATGCTGAATGCCCAGAATGATCGTAACCAGTATCGGAGGCTTGTCCTCAAGTCCGTATATGAGGTTGGAAGGTTTTTTTGGCATTTTTTGTAATTGATATAAAACTACAAAGCAACGGATTGTAAATGTACATGAAAAAATCATACGGTTTCACAAGACGAATTTACTGGAAAAAATGGTCGCTTTTAACCATTCTCATCGTAGAGCAATGTTCACAGGCACGTGAATAGAACAATCCAGTAGACTCGCAGATATGAAAGCCAAATTGTAATTTACTCATCATATTGAGTTAATTATCTCAATACGTTGAGATAATTATTATATTTGCCAAAAAACACAATCATGTTTCAGCGTCCATATTACACAAAAATCCAGGAAAGGCTTGGATTGAAACGTAAGTTCATCCAGGTCATGGTGGGTCCCCGGCAGGTTGGGAAAACGACGCTTGTCCGGCAACTTCTGGAAAAATATTCTTTCCCCTGGCATTATGCATCGGCGGATGAAGCCACCCATCCTCTTTGGTTGCAACAGCAATGGGAAACGATCCGGCTGAAGGCACGGTCAGTAGAATCTTCAGAAGCTTTGCTGGTGATCGATGAGATTCAAAAAATTCCTGATTGGAGCAACCATGTGAAAATCCATTGGGATAAAGACAGCTTTGATAATGTTCCGATAAAGCTTATCCTGCTTGGATCATCACAACTTATGCTTCAAAAGGGTTTGAGTGAATCGCTGGCCGGGCGTTTTGAAGTGATCTATATTTCCCACTGGTCATTCAAGGAAATGCATGATGCCTTTGGTTTTACGGTAGATAATTTTATCTGGTTTGGAGGATATCCGGGTCCTGCCGATCTGATCACTGACGAAAACCGCTGGAAGGAGTATATCCGTCATTCTTTAGTTGAGACAACCCTGATGCGGGATATATTATTAATGGTGAGAATCGACAAACCGGTTTTGCTTCGTAACCTTTTCGATCTGGCCTGTTCCTGGTCTGGTCAGATCTTGTCGTACAACAAAATCCTCGGCCAGTTAAAGGATGTCGGGAATACAACAACGTTGGCTCATTATCTAAAGCTTCTTGAAGGTGCCGGCATGATCAAAGGATTGGAAAAATATTCTCCTTCAACAATCCGTCAGCGTGCCTCCAGCCCAAAGTTCCAGGTATTCAATATGGCGCTGATGTCGGCATTGAGTACCATTCATTCCCAGGAAATAATTGGACAACCGGAAACCTATGGCCGATGGGTCGAATCTGCCATTGGGGCCCACCTGCTCAATCAATCCATTACAGAAGGCATAAACCTTTACTATTGGAGGGAAGGCAACCACGAAGTGGATTTTGTATTGCAAAAGGGAAACAAAACAATTGGCATAGAGGTGAAAAGTGGAAGAAATAAACTTTCTACGGGCATTCCTGCTTTTAACCAGCGTTTCAACCCAACAAAGATCCTCCTTGTCGGCAGGGAGGGAATCCCGCTAGAGGAATTTCTGGGTACACCGGTGTCCAATCTATTCGATTAGTTCAGGGAAATATTCCTAGTAATTCGCGATTAGCCCACTTAAATGATAAACTCGAAACTTCCGCAATGGTAACTGCAAAAATCCGCTTTCAGCTATGAAACTGTTAAAGGCGATGAACCTGCAAATATGGTTTTACTAAACGCTCTGTTAAATCCCATAATCGTTTTTGGTCGTCTGGTTTCATTTCAACCTTTGGAAACGACCTTTCTTTTTTCCACGAATAACACGCTCCGCTTCTCTTATTGGCTACAATATCGTTCATTACATTGAATACATTTTCAGCTGATTGTTCCACCGAAATTCCGACAAGATAATTCATGAGTTTTACAAAAGCCCTCATTGGCTGTGGTTCGTTGGCCAGAATTTTGGTTTTTACAAGTCCCGGCATGTATAAATTCAGCGGAATGGTTTTTCCTGAACTGAATTCCCTTGTAAAAACATTCATGGACCACTGCCATCGACCCAGTGCCTTTCTGCCGGTGAAGTTGTTATTAATCGCCAGGTCATCAAAATCCAATCGGACCGTATCTAATCCGACAACAGCAAGAATGTGAGAATCGGGAGTTGTCTTCAGAACATCCTCGAGTTTTTTAATCATCAGGGCTCTTGACAGGTATCCCAAAGCAAAGTTCTGTTCAAATCCTTCGGTGGTAATCGTTCTGTCATTTGCGATGGCGTTGGCATTTAACATGAGGAAATCGAGCGATTTGTTTCCCTGAAGAAATTTATCAGAGGCTTTCCCTGCTTCGTTTAAAATTGACAAGTCAGCAACTATCGCTGAAATTTCACTATTCCTGGTTACGGCCTTTAATTCCGTCACGGTGCTTTCACACCTTGCAGGGTTTCTGCCTATAATTACAACTTTCCAGCCCTCTGACAGTAATTTCCTTGCAGTCGCTTTTCCAATCCCATCTGTTGCTCCTGTAATGAATGCTGTTTTCATAGTCCAACGATTTTTGGAATTGTATTCATCAATTATCCTTTCAGCTGTGCAATGGCCGTAGTCCATTCTTCACAGTGGTAAACAGATTTGATTTGTCCGTTTTCAACGGTATGGATATCAATCGACATGGTTTTGAATGATTTTGTTCCATCCAGCTCCATTCCCATAAAGGTTCCCTTCGGTGAACCGCCGAATATGCATCTGACCACTACTTTGTTTTCTTCCTGAATCATCTCCTGAATTTCCCATTTCAAATCGGGTATCATCTTCCAGAATCCTGCGATTTGACCCATCAACTGAGCCTTCCCTTTTGTCTCCTTCGCATTTTGTGACTGGAAGTCGTTTGCTAACAGATTTTCCAGCATCTCGCCCGGATTAACTTCATTGTTTACAGTCAGACACTTTGTATAAAAAGGTCTTACGACTTCTTTAAGATTTTCCATTTTAAGTTTTTTAGTGTTTTTGAAATAATTTCGTGCAAAAGTGATATATTTGTTCCGTATTCACAAGTAGTCATATTAATTTGATATAGTTCCATTATTCATACTCTTACTAAATATCAACATATTAAAAATGAAACTGGATTTAAAAGATTCCGAAATTATCCGTAAACAAATTGAAAACTGCCCGATAAACTATACCATGAACAAAATCGGCGGTAAGTGGAAGCCAATAATTTTGCATCGTATAAAGGTCGGGGTAAACCGGTTTGGGATTCTTCAGAGAGCAATTCCCATTATCAGCAAACAAATGCTTACATCCCAATTAAGGGAGTTGGAAGAAGATGGTTTCATTGAGCGGAAAATATTTGCAGAAATACCGCCACGGGTTGAATATTCAATAACCAGTTCAGGGGAGTCCATATTCCCGTTATTGGATGCCATTCAGCAATGGGGGAAGGAACAAATGAATCAAAGAGGTAAAGAAGCCTGATCTTAAATAATGAACAACATCTGAACGATCGTTAAAACGCATAAAAAGGAGACTGTTCACGTGTACATGAATACTTAAAAGGTACTAGATTTGCATTTTTAGGAACCAATTATGAGTCCACTCTGAAAAGTCGTTTATTCATCAAATCACCATTTAAAAAATTGTTAAACCGCAAAGAACACAAAGAAACCGCAAAGAGCCGCAGAGATAACTCGCAGATAATTATAACTTTGCGAAACTCTGCGAAAAAACTCTGCGGCCCTCTGCGGTTAAATTATTTGTTAGC
>CAIQUS010000120.1 GCA_903875045.1 uncultured Bacteroidales bacterium | reverse complement strand
GTCATTGTCATTGCTTTTTTCTACATCTGGAAATATCTGAAGTAAAAACAAACCATTTCCAGGCAGGAATCCCAGCTTTTATCGGAACGGCTGGAACGTTCACAACAGGAAGTTGCCTCCAAAGCATTGCATCTGGCCTCTCAGAATGAATTCAGGATAAAATTGCTGGAAACGACCAATAAAATATATGATCACCTGGATGAAAGCGGACAGGAAAGCATTAAAACCCTGTTGAGGAACCTGGAAAGCAATATTGAACAAAGTGCCTGGCACGAATTTGAAACACGGTTTGAACATGTGAATGAAGCGTTTTATAAAAAACTGAATGAGTTATTTTCTGATCTCACGCCAAACGACCGGCGCATCTGCGCATTTTTAAAGATGGACATGTCAACAAAAGACATCGCACTTCTCACCCATCGAAGTCCCCGCAGCGTTGAATCGGCCCGTTACCGGCTGAAGAAGAAATTTGGTCTTGGCGCGGAAAAAGATATCCTGGCTTTCCTTCAGTCCATTTGATTTCCATATGCAGTAGTTTTCAAGTAGGGGTATTCTTGCCATCCTTTTGGCAATGATTGTTCTTTGCATTGTTGAACTCTAATTTCTCGGAAAATGAAAAAGAAAATTATTACACTCGCCTTCTTCCTATTGTTGCTCGTCCAGGGAGCGCTTTCACAAGTCAGCCGACCGGAATTTTATGACTTCGGGACGAACAAGATTCCTTCGGGCTCTCCCGTGGTTTCTCCCTGGGACAATGTTCCGGCCGAAATAAAGAAGCGGAACTCGTTCAGGAGGCTGGAATGGTTTTACAGGCCCAGGATGAATGAACAAGGGATCTTTCCCAGGGATTTCATAGAGATGCAGAAACAGAATGAGAAGTTGAAAATGGCCTCATTCCCGGACACATCCGGCAACAGATGGACCAATTTGGGCCCCGTGGGCGTTGATTTTTCCAACGATACCATGGTTCGCCAATGGGGTGTGGTCAGCGGAAGGGTAAGAGGACTTGCCATACATCCTCAGAATCCTGACATAGTGTATGCAGGCGCAGGAGGTGGCGGTATCTGGAAGAGCACCAACGGCGGACAAAGCTGGACTGACAAGAGCAATGGGCTCAACATGCTCACTTTCGGCTCCATTTCGATTGACCCGTTCAACCCGGATATCATCTATGCCGGAACCGGAGAGTATATGTGGAGGGAAACGGAGCGGTTTTATTGCGGCGACGGTTTGTATAAATCAACCAACGGGGGTGAAAGCTGGACAAAAATTGGTGCCGCCTTTGGCTCTGTGACCCATATCTCTTCCGTGAAGGTTTCTCCTCACAACCCCAACCTGATTATGGTTGCCAATACTGAAAACATGCAAGGCGCGATGCCCAATTACGGGATATGGCGAAGCGCTGATGCCGGCCTGACCTGGGCGAAGACATTGGAAATCAAAGGTGTATATGATCTGGCATTTCATCCGGCCGATCCCAACCTGGTTTATGCTGTGTCAGGTGACTACCAGAGCCAGGGAGGATTTCTCGTTTCAACCGATGCAGGATTGACCTTTCATCAGAGCAACACCGGCTTACCGGCAACGGAACTTATCGGCAGGATCCAGTTTGATATATCAAAATCCGATCCTGAAAATTTGTACGTATTGATTCATAATACCATACCGGTTTCAGGTGGTATGACTACATGTGCCTACAAATCCATCAACGGTGGCGCCTCATGGTCCCAGATTTCCGAAGGCGTGAATATTGCCGGCGCTGCCGACCAGGGCTGGTACGACCTGTGCATCTCCGTTAATCCACTTGACCAGAATAACGTTTTCATCGGCAATATGGAGTTAAGCAGATCTGTTGACGGCTCCGCTTTTACATTTATCAGGAACCCGAATGCCCCGGGAGGCGGGAACAGTCCGTATGACTCATATACCCATGTTGACCATCACATCATCCGGTTCGCACCTTCCGATCCATCGGTGATGT
>CAIQUS010000119.1 GCA_903875045.1 uncultured Bacteroidales bacterium | reverse complement strand
CGGGAACGTCTTCACGACCAGCTTCACCCCAGGGGTTAAGAAGGTGATTGATTTTCTCAAGTTATCATTCGATTCAAGCATCTCAGAAGCTGAAGAGAAGATCAACTTCTGAATTTCCGGGAGTTCCACCCTTGTCGGGCGGAACTCCCTTTTTAATGATCGCAAAGGAGAGGTGATTCACATTGTTGTCGATGATAATATTATACATTGCAATAGTGCCTGATATCGGAATTTTGACCTAATTTTACTTTTTAAAAAATGAAAGATAAAATGAAATTTAGCACGAAGACCATTCGCAAAGATATGGTTCTATTGATGTTTTCTATTTTTCTGACTTTATCAACTTACACACAACCAACTTCATGGACTTCACGGGGTCCGGGTGGCGGTGGTGCGATCGTGAATGCAAGTATCAGTCCGTTCAATGGGAATGAGTTTTTTCTGACATGTGACATGTCGGATTTATTCCATACCTCCGATTTCGGGCAAACATATTCCATGATTCCTTTTACCCAATTGCAGGTTCAGAATAAATCGGAAGTGCAATTTTCAGATGATCCTTTAAAACTCTTTATTTTAAACAGACCGGGAGTTTAAATGCCGTCCAAAAGCTATAATGGCGGAATAACCTGGTTAAATGCAACCAACCCTTGTTCCGGATCAGCCTATCAGCTATATGCAAATCAACATGATACAGATCAGGTTGTGATGAATGACCGGAGTAAAATTTATTTCACAAATACAGAAAACACCGGAAGTTATACTACTTTGTTAACCTATCCCTTGCCTTATGGGGGCCATATTGCCGGTGTTTTTTTTGAGAACAGGGACACGATTTATATCTGTTCCCATGATTCCCTGATTTATTCATTCAACAGCGGAATTTCCTGGAATAGTTTATCAGCGGGCACAAATGGAATTCCCTCCAGTGAACACATCATCTCATTCAAAGGTGCTAAACAAGGGGGCAAGTGGGTGTTTTATTGTGTGACCATTCAGGCCAATATTCTCCCGAATATTTATAACAGTACAAGCCGGGATTGTAATCAATTCAAAGGGATTTACCGGTTGAGTCAGGGACAAACACAATGGGTTTCTAAAACAGGTAATTTGCAAACTCCCTTGGCTGACAAAGGCGATCTGATTGGAATGGCCTGTAATGATACTTCGGTGGTTTATGTTGCAGGGAATTCAACATATCTGGGTGTAACATTGGGCGCGGTTTTCAGGTCGGTGAATGGCGGCAATGGTTTTAATACTGTTTTCCTCACCCCGGGGATGTTCCAGTCAAACGCCAATATTACAACGGGTTGGGGTGGTGCCCAATTTTCAAATACAGCTAAATTCAAATGGAATGGAATGAATTACATTTTATCCATGGCTGTTGATCCGAATAATTCCGCAAGACTTGTTTGTGGCGATGGAATGTGGGTTCATACCAGTGTTGATCAGGGTACAAACTGGCAGCAGGCATATACCGACCCAAACCATGACAATCCCCCGTCTGTTTTGATCAGGGATACCAGTAATTATATCACCACCGGCCTTGAAACAACAGCTTCCTACTGGCTGACATGGACAAGTCCTTCAACAATTTTTGCTTCTTACAACGATATTGTGGCTCGAAAAAGCAACGATGGAGGTCATATGTGGAATTTCGACATACACGGTTTGGATTCAAGTAGAATTAATGATGTAAATATGACCTTGATTCATCCCGCATCAGGAATAATGTATGCTGCCTGCGGTGAAGTTGCCGGTTCAAACGGAGATTATACCGACGCGAGGGCTTTGTGGAGTAAAGGTAGAATTTCCGTATCGGCCGATAGTGGTAAAACCTGGACAACGCTGAAATCGTTCGGACATGCTGTAACTTCCATTGCACTTGACCCAACCACCGTTCGCGGAATGTATGCCACTGTAATGGATGCGATGGGTGGCATTGGAGATGTATATCACTGCGCTGATGTTTTAAATTCTTCCGGAAACTGGATCCGGCTGTCGTCACCTCCCAGAACTGAAAACCGGGCACTTCAGGTTATTCCTTTGAACAATGGTGACCTTATTTCGGTATATGGCCCCAGGGATATTTCTTCTTCAAGTACCCCAAGTTGGATCTTCAGCAACAGTTCGGGAGTTTTTTACAGCACCGACGGTGGAATTACCTGGGCAGATGTTACGCTCACTGCAATGCAAAAGGAGGTGGTCAATGTGGAGATTGACCCAAACGATCCTGATCAGAATACCTGGCTGGCATTTGTTGGAAACAAAGCCATAGCGCCGGGTGTCTACAGAACAACGGACAAAGGGCAATCCTGGACCAATGTATACAACCAGGGCGTATTGTCAGGAAGTTTCCACCCCACCCTCCCAAACACCTTATATATTTGTACAGAATTGGATGGTTTGGTTTCTGCGACCAACACAAACAGCAATTCCTTTGCAATAACTCCTGTTTCTTCCTATCCTTTCAGAAGACCGCAAAGAGTTTTTTTCAATCCATACGATGTCAATGAAGTTTGGGTTGCAAATTTTGGAAACGGTTTTCGTGTCGGAATGACGAATTTGCCAGCGGGGATTAGTGCAGACTCGTTCAGCTATAACGATATAATTATGTATCCGAATCCGGTAAGTAATGTTCTGGCATTTTCAGAAACCCTGTATAACCTTGAAGTTTACAATCATAAGGGTCAACTCGTAATTTCAAAAATCAAGTCTGCGAATTGCATTTCCTTGCAAGGGCTAGCAAATGGTGTTTATTTTATCCGGACTCAAAAATCGACTTTACGAGTTGTCGTACTACACTAAGATATGCAAATATCTGGACGCTGGATAGTGACAAAACGCTGACATTCTAATAGAACTTTCAAAAAAAAAAGCCACCTCAGTCATTCTGAGGCAGCTTTTTTTGAATTGGGAAACAGTTATGCCTGAGTTGGCAACACATCTTTGGTTTTGAGTTTGGATGGCATAAAGATGCCAATCACCCCGTTGATGCCCAGACTCATTACGATATTATAGAAAAAGGCCAGGAAACCAACCAGCAATAACGCACCTGACAATCCTGCCAGTACCATGTATGTGTTGAATTCACCATTTACATACAGGGAACGGCGAAGCATGCCATGCAATCCGGCCATTCCCATGAATGCTCCCATTCCAATACCGCCGATAAGCTGGCACCAGAAGTGAAAGTTTGCCAGTTTCTGGCTGAACAGTTGGGCACCATTGGTAAGGATCGGGAAAAGGAAGTAGATTGCCGAGTAAAGGGTCATGGCCAGTCCAACAAGGATAGCAACATGTACATGAGGGCCGATGACCCATTGAGTGTTGTGCAGAATCCTGTTCAAACCGATATCGGCTTGCATGATCCCGGCCGGGACAGCAAGTGCAAATCCAAGTAATCCACCCAGCAGGAATTTCAGCGGGTTGGTCATCTTCAATGGACGGGCACTCCATAAGGTGGCAAGGGTGATAAAGAAAGCCAATCCCTGGGTGATCAGTTCCAAGGCAGTAACCATTTCGCCGGAAAGTACTTTTAAAAAACCGGGCTGGGCCTGATCCGAAAGGAGATGATGTGACCAAACAGTCCATGAAACCACCAATTCCACCAGCAAGGCAGTACGGGCAATGTTTTCCATGAAAAGTTTTTTCCCGGTGATCAGTGTTGCAAGCAGGTACCAGGTTCCGGCGACAAAAATCAGTACCAGACCGTCAGCTACCAGGTCAAGCCCCCACCAGAACCAATTTTTGTATAACAGGGCATCAATAGCTGTATCTTTAAGACTCATGCCGAACAGATTAAATACCATGTAAACCAGGATGAGCACTCCGGTGAAAAGGATAATTCCTGCATTCAGAGCAACATCTACGGTACCCCTGGCAATTGCAGCAACCGGGAGTGAAACAAGGTGTTCCTTCTTGTTTTTGGAAAAAAGGTTTTTCAGCCCGCCTACGCCGAGTGCTGACGCAATCAAAGCACCACTTGGTTGTTTATCCCATCCTTCCGGGGTATAAGTAATGGTGGCGAAAATATTGATAACGAAAAATACTGTTCCAAGCATTACCAGAGCTATTCCGAGGATAAAAAAGATACCGCCCACAACGCTGAATTGTGTGAAATCAACCGGCAATGGCCAATATAAGGTATATAATGGAGCATAATGGGTTAAAAATCCCGAGAACCAAAACATGAAGGTCCCGATGGCGATGAGCCACATGTTCCAGTTTCCAAGTTTGATACTCCACAATGGTTTTTTCATCAGAAAAGGGACCAGAAAGAGGAAGGCCCCAAATACGATGGAATAGGTAGAACCGAAAATCCCAACCAATGGATGGGCGGTCATGATGGCG
>CAIQUS010000118.1 GCA_903875045.1 uncultured Bacteroidales bacterium | reverse complement strand
GAATAAATACAAATATTGAGTCCACTCCGAAAAGTCGTTTATTCATCAAATCACCATTTAAAAAATTTTTAAACCGCAAAGAACACAAAGAAACCGCAAAGAGCCGCAGAGATAACTCACAGATATTTATAACTTTGCGAAACTCTGCGAAAAAACTCTGCGGCCCTTTGCGGTTAAATAATTTGTTAGCAGACTTATCGGAGTGCCCTCAATATTAACTGGTAAAAACCCAATCATAAAATAATATAGGCTTTTATGCCGATACATATATTTTATAGTTTAATTTACCGATAAATATATTTTATAGTTTAATTTACCGATAAATACAATTTATAGATTAATTTACCGATATTTGCATTCTATTTGTTGTAAAATACGGGTGTATGAACAGAGCAGCTATTTCTGGTGACATTATTGCATATACAAGTCTCAGTAGTTCTGAAAAGACCAAACTCGAAACTGCAGTTATACAATTACTGAAGGACTTGAGTATCAGGTTTGGTGTATATGGCCGCATGATAAAAGGTGATTATCTTGAATGTTACATACCTGATCCTGCTGATGCCCTCAGGGTTGCTCTTGCCATAAAAAGCTATATTAAATCGTTTTCACTGGAGTTGAATGATTCGAAAGACAAAAGAATAAAAGCTTTTAAAACTTATGGGATCAGGTTAGCTATTGGTATTGGTGAAATAAGTCGGTTTGACCCTACAAAAGGCATCATCGACGGGGAAGCCATCTACTTTTCAGGAAGAATAATCAATGAAAGCCGGTCCACATCAGATAAAGAGAGAATAGTTGTTAAAAACACCTTGTTCATCAAAACAAATGATGAAAACCTGAATAGCGAATTCGAACCGGTTTTAGCGTTAATTGACGCCTTGATAAGCAAAGCAACAGCAAGGCAATGTAAAGTTCTCTGTTTAAAATTGATGGGCAACGATGAAGATGCCATCGCTAAAAAATTGCAATTGTTTCAATCAACAATCAATCAACACTCCACGGGCATTGGCTGGAACGCAATCGAAAAAGCGGTTTTACACTATGAAAGAGTCATAAAGATCAAATTATAACCGAAGATGTGTTTAACAAACTTACTCATTCTGCAGTTTTTAGCACATTTATTAGCTGATTTTATTTTCCAGAGTGAAAAATGGGCAACTGATAAAATTGAAAATGGTTTCAAAAGTCAATACCTGAAATGGCATATCATGGTAACTTTTGTGCTTTCATGGGCCTTTTCATTTCAATGGCAGTTTGTCTTTGCTTCATTTTCCATAGCTATCTGCCATTGGATCATTGATGGGTTGAAGAAGAAATTAACCAATCACGAAAAATTTGACACGTTTTCTTTTTTTATCGACCAGTCAATACACCTGGTGGTAATTTTGGGATTTGTTTTACTATTCAAGTATTTCTTTCCCATCACAACATCATTCATATTGCCCGTCAGTACCCATTGGTTGTTAATCATCACCGGCTTTGTATTATGTACCAAACCCACCAACATTTTCATTAAAGAGGTATTCAAGGCTTACCATATAACCATAGCAACAGAAGGGCACCTCCTGAATGCCGGAAAATTAATCGGTATCAGCGAACGTATTTTAACACTTACATTGATATTGTACGGCCAGTTTGATGCAGTAGGTTTTATTATTGCCGGCAAATCCATTCTCCGGTTTAAAGAAACAGATACCGCAAAAACAGAATATGTGCTGATAGGTACATTATTGAGTTTTGGAATTGCCATTTTAACGGGAATTGCGATTAGAATTACACAATAACATCAACAAAATATGGATAACACATTTTTTAACCAGTTGAAGAATCATCAGAATGGAAATTTTTTCCTGATTGCCGGACCTTGTGTGGTTGAAGACGAACAGATGCCCCTGGCTATTGCAAGCCGTATCAGGAAAATCGCTGACCGGCTGGGAATTCCCTTCATTTTCAAAGCTTCGTACCAGAAAGCAAACCGGTCGCGATCCGATTCATTTACAGGGATTGGACATAAAAAAGCGTTGCAACTGATCGGTCAGGTTGGAAAGGAGCTCAACATACCTGTATTAACCGACATTCATACAGAGGAGCAGGCCGCCATGGCAGCAGAATACGTTGACATTTTGCAGATACCGGCTTTTCTTTGCCGGCAAACTGAATTGCTGGTGGCGGCGGGAAAAACCGGAAAAGTTGTAAACATCAAAAAAGGGCAATTTGCATCTGCCGACTCAATGAAATTTGCCGTTCAGAAGGTGCTGCAAACAGGCAATTCACAAATTTTACTTACCGAACGGGGATCAACCTTCGGTTACAATGACCTGATCGTTGATTTCAGGAATATCCCGGGGATGCAGGCCAATGGTGTTCCTGTGGTAGTTGATATCACCCATTCGTTGCAACAACCCAACCAGGCTTCCGGCATAACGGGGGGACGTCCTGACCTGATTGAAACCATTGCCAAGGCAGCAATTGCTGTTGGCGCAGACGGCATTTTTCTGGAAACACACCCCGATCCTGCCAATGCAAAATCAGACGGGGCCAATATGCTTCGTATCGACTACCTCGAAGATCTGCTTGAAAAACTTGTAAGGATAAGAAAAGCGGTTTACTGAACCTCCACTCCCCTGATGCCGCCGGTTTCTTTGTGGAACTGAACCTTCCACTTGCTGGCCGGCAGATTTGTTACCACCCCCAGCTGAGAGACCAGACATTGTGTTTCTTCCTGGGTGTTTTCATCCAGTTTGACAGTTACGCGCGCCAATTCAGGTATCCGGTATGAAAATCCCAGGATTTTATTGTCTTTTTCAGCTTTTTTCAGATAATTCGCCACCGTATTGGTATTTCCAACCCGTTGAATTTTAATGGTAACAACCTTTCCACCCTGTTCATCCAAATCGATGATCCCTTTGGATTTAAGAAATTTGAATATCGGAATTTCAGTATTGATCTGATTGGGAATAGGGATATACTTATAGCTAAAATTCAGACTTTTATGCAAACTAACCCCTGTAAAAAGTTTGAGATACTCCTTTTCCATCGTTTTCAGCTGGGTGTCCATGAATTCAAGAGTCTCCTTGTTATAGTTGACTTCCTGGGTACCACTGATCAGATTAAAGCGGTTATCCTTAATCTTGGATATGAAATCAGCAGCCTCCTTGGCTTTTTGCTCGGGCGATTTCTCAACCATTGTCCGTTTGTAATATTGGCGCTCGACAGTCATGGTATCGATGTTGATCTTCCTGATGATCGTATCGACCTTTTCGAATACACTTACATCGGCTGAATATTTGAACAGTTCTCCGAAAGCATCTTTATCAGCATCGGCTGGTGATTCATCTCTATCCGACCGGTGCACTGTCTTACTGACTGTATCAATGTTTTCGGGCATCGTACCCAGAATAACACCTGCATCATTCAGTGACAGGATGCCAGATTTCTCTCCCTTGGAAATCTTATCGCCCATTTCCACAAAATAATATTGATCAGGATCCGGTTCAGGGTAAGTGGTAATGGTGATGTCGCTGATCTTATAATCAATGGAGTTTGCTGCAACCACATTTTTTAATCCGAGAAACCGAAGGGCAAAATCGGCATAGGGTCCTTTGTAATTTTCTATGCGGTCGATTTTCACCTCAATTTTAACAACAGTTCGCGGCAGGGAATAAAAAATTCCCTCTTTTGTTTGCGGTGCGGCATTGTTATCGATGTGCAGCACGTTGATCTGGGCAAAAACCGGCCACGCCATCAGGAGATGCCACACGATTGCCGTTGCGATGATCTTCTTCATATATCAATATTTAACGTGTAAATAATAGTTCACGATATTTGGGCAATGGCCACAACTCATCATCGACCAGCAATTCCAGTTTATCAGCATGCCACCTGATTTTTTCAAAGTACGGAAGAACCTTGTTGCAGTATGCAAAGGCCTTTTCTTCCGGTTCATGTATGCGGTTGGCATCTTTTCTGGCTTCGATCATTTCATTCACGAATGTTTTGATTTTATCAACGTGTTCTGAAATTTCTGTGATCGTTTCCATCTGATTTTGTGAAAGTTTTCCATAAGTTTTCAGGTCAAGAACCTGCTTCAAACCCTTCACGTTCTCGATGAGTGTATTCTGATAACGGATGGCAACCGGTATGATATGATTTCCTGCAAGGTCGCCCAAAACACGCGATTCAATTTGGATCTTTTTGGTGTAGTTTTCAAGTCTGATCTCATGACGCGCCAAAAGTTCCCTCCTGGTAAGCACATTGTTCCGCTCAAAAATATCCGCCGACTTTTTTTCAACGAATCCTTTTAATGCCTCAGGAGTTGTTTTGCGGTTAGAAAGTCCGCGTTTGGCTGCCTCGTCCACCCATTCGCTGGAATAATTGTTCCCTTCAAACCGGATCTTTTTTGACTCCTTGCTGTATTTTTTTATAACCTGGAAAAGTGCGTCATCTTTACCAACTTTTTTAGCAATCAAAGCGTCGACCTCAATTTTGAATTTGCGAAGCTGGTCAGCGACGATCAGATTCAACACAATCATAGGCGGGGCGCATGTTTGTGCTGATCCAACTGCACGAAATTCGAATTTATTTCCGGTAAAGGCAAAGGGGGATGTTCTGTTCCGGTCGGTGTTATCCAGCAGGATTTCAGGAATCTTTGGAAGGTTTTTCAACAAATCACTTTCTGTTTCCGACTTTGTAACAACATGCTTATCAGCTTTTTCAATGGCATCAAGCATTTTAGTAAGCTGGGCACCGATGAAAACAGAAATGATGGCAGGTGGGGCTTCGTTGGCACCGAGCCGGTGATCGTTGCCCGGGGAGGCAATGATAGCCCTGATGAGGTCGGCATGTTCGTGAACGGCTTTGAGAATATTGACCAGAAAGGCGAGAAAACGAAGATTTTCCTTGGGTGTTTTTCCGGGTGAGAGCAGATTTTCACGTGTATTCGTAGCCAGCGACCAGTTATTGTGTTTGCCGGATCCGTTTACTCCGCTGAAAGGTTTTTCATGCAACAAAACAGTGAAATCATGATGCCGTGCTATTTTATCGAGCAGATGCATCATCAACTGGTTATGGTCGATGGACAGGTTTACCTCTTCAAAAACCGGAGCACATTCAAACTGATTGGGGGCCACTTCATTGTGGCGTGTTTTTACGGGAATTCCCAAACGGTGGGCTTCGAATTCGAATTCCTGCATGAATGCCAATACCCGCTGTGGAATTGTTCCAAAATAATGATCTTCAAGCTGTTGATCCTTGGCAGAAGAGTGACCAAACAAGGTTCTGCCGGTGAGTACCAGGTCGGGGCGGGCCAGGTAAAGGGCCGTATCAACCAAAAAATACTCCTGTTCCCATCCAAGGGTTGCAAAAACCTTGGTAATGTCTTTGTCAAAATACTGGCAAACTTCAACAGCAGCTTTATCAATGGAATAAATAGCCTTGAGTAACGGAGTTTTAAAGTCGAGTGATTCACCTGTATAGGACACAAAAACTGTCGGGATACACAAGGTACGGTCCATGATAAAGGCAGGCGAAGTAGGATCCCAGGCGGTATAACCCCTTGCTTCGAAGGTACTGCGGATCCCACCGCTTGGAAAACTTGATGCATCAGGTTCCTGTTGTGTAAGTTCATTTCCCCTGAATTTTTCAATTCCCTTTCCACCTTCAACCGGATCAACAAAAGCATCATGCTTTTCAGCGGTGGCACCAGTGAGAGGCAAAAACCAATGGGTGTAATGCGTCGCTCCCTTGCTGATGGCCCAGGCTTTGATACCGGCAGCAACCTGATCGGCAATTTTGCGGTCGATCTTCTCCCCTTTTTCTATGGAGTTCATCACCTGGTTATAGGCTTCTTCCGTGAGGTATTCACGCATGGCAGCCTTGTTAAACGTAAGTTCACCAAAATATTCGGAAGCCTTTTGATCAGGGAAGTCTACAACATGCCGTTTGCGTGTCATGGCTACCTCAAGGGCTCTAAAACGTAAATTATCCATGATAAATCAAATTTTAAGGGTTAAACTAAATTCACCTCACCCAACCCACTCCTCGGGGTGAGGGCTCTCCCCTTCTCCTTCAGGAGAAGGGGCCGGGGGTTGAGGTGTGTTTTAATATTTCATTTCTTTCGAAAAAGCAGCAATCCGGCAAATGTAATGAATCCATTTAAAATGAGGAGCTCAAAACCGAACCGGTAGCCATGGAAGATATCAACAGAATACTCACTGAGTCCAAAACATATAACCGGAGAAAGCAGTGCTACCAATGGAACCCAGCGATCGCGCACCGAATATTTTGTGAATAACCCGAAGGAGTAAAGCCCGAGTAAGGGACCATAGGTATACCCTGCAACAGTGAATAACTTGTCTATAACTGCCCTGTCGTTGATTGCCCGGAAGAGTACAATCACCATCAGCAGGATCATTGCAAAAGCGATATGAACCATTTGCCTGATCCGTTTTTTTTCATTTTCAGTCAATTCCTTCCGTTTATTTATTCCCAGAAAATCGATGCTGAAGGATGTGGTGAGTGATGTAAGGGCCCCGTCGGCACTGGGGTAAGCAGCTGAAATAAGTCCGATCAGAAACACCAGCCCTGCCACAGGGCCAAGATGATTTATGGCAATAACCGGAAAAAGTTCATCGGTCCTGGCCGGCAACTCAATTCCTTTATAGTTAGTAAACAGGTAGAGGCAGGCACCCAGGAAAAGGATGACGAAGTTAACGAAAACCATAATGCCCGTGAAGGTGAACATGTTTTTTTGCGCATCCCCCAGAGAGCGGCAACTCAGGTTTTTCTGCATCATCTCCTGGTCGAGCCCGGTCATCACAATGGCAATGAAAGCCCCGCTGAAGAGTTCTTTGAGGAAAAACCGCTTATCACTCCAATCGGTGAAGATCATACGGGAATAGGTGCTTGAATATACCTTGTTAACCATTTCGCCGAAGTTCATACCCATGCTGTCGATGATCAGGTAGATCGACATTCCAAGGGATAAAAGCATGAAGGTTGTTTGAATGGTGTCGGTCCATATAATGGTTTTAATACCTCCTTTGAAGGTGTAAAGGAGGATTAGAATAATGAAAATCAATACGGTAACAAAGAAAGGAATATTCCATGCATCGAAAATAAAAATCTGTAGTACATTCACCACCAAAAACATCCTGAAAGAGGCGCCGATGGTGCGGGAAAGGAGGAAATAAAAGGCCCCTGTTTTGTACGACCAGAAGCCAAACCGCGTTTCAAGGTAGGAATAAATGGAAGTAAGGTTCAACCGGTAATAGAGTGGCAGAAGCACTTTTGCTATTACAAGGTATCCGAACACATAGCCGATCACCACCATCATGTAGGAGAAATTCGCCGTACCCACCCATCCTGGAACAGACATAAAAGTTACCCCCGACATGGAGGCCCCGATCATCCCATAAGCCACCACAAACCATGGAGATGATTTGTTTCCCAGGAAAAAACTGCGGTTGGTCGATTTGCGTGACGTGAGCCAGGTAATGACGAACAGCAGTGCGGTGTAAGTCAGAAAGCAGATGAGGATGATGGTTGGTGACAATGGGAAGATATTAAATTGGAAATTGGAAATTGGAAATTGAATGGGATAAGGAAATGAGGTCCGGGAAAAGGTAATCAATCTGCCGGGGGTGTGATTTGGCCATTTCAAGGTTGGGTGAAATCAAGACGGTTTTCATTCCGGCACGTTTGCCAAAGATCATGTCAGACAATGAATCACCTGCCATAAGCGAATGGTTGAAACGGATATCAGGAAATTGCTTCCTGGCCTTGAGGGCCATACCCACATTTGGCTTACGCATAAACGATCTGTCAGATTTCAGATGAGGAGCGTAATAAACAGCATCGATTTGTCCACCAGCGTGGTTGATCTCCTGCACCATTTGCTGATGAATAGCTTGTACATCCTTGTCAGTCATCAGCCCCTTCCCCACCCCCTGCTGGTTACTGACAACGATTATCCTGCCAAAAACCTGATGAAAAGGTTTCATCGAATCCAGAACTCCTGGGAGGAACTCAAACTGGTCCCAGGTTTTGACATAATCGTCCACAATGCGGCGGTTGATCACCCCATCGCGGTCGAGGAACAAGGTCCAGGTGCGGTCAATCTTTAAATGCTGCAAACTCATGTTGTGCTTTCAAATAATCGTCAGGGATACCAATATCCAGAAAATACCCACTCGCCGGGAAACCAAAAAATTTCGAGTATGGGTAATATTTCTCATAGCAATCTTTTTCTATCGAGAAACGGCCCCTGAATTCAGGTTCCATCAGAAACAACTTCTCGATAACGTAAATACCTCCATTGATAAACCCCGGACCGGCCGACAAACCTTTTTCTTCAAATCCGGTAATTCGTTTAACCCGGTTCAAAGTAACACGGCCAAACCTGCCGGTATCATCCAATTTTCGCAGTGCAAGCGTGGCATCTGCTTTTTTCTTCAGGTGGTACTCCATTAAAGCCCTGTAATCAAGTCTGAACAAGCTGTCACCATTCATCACCAGTGCGCGCTGACCCTCTATTTTCCACAACGCAAGCCTGATGCCTCCTCCGGTTCCAAGGGGTTCAGTTTCTACCGCATAATCGATTGCAAGTGATTTATATAGATTACTGAAATGCCCGGAAATGATTTCATGCTTGTAACCCACGGAGAGAACAACCTTTGTAACTCCCTGGTTGATGAGGTAATCAAAAAGATATTCCAGGAACGGTCGCTTATTGATGAGCGCCATGGATTTAGGCACATCATTCACAACCTGTTGTAAACGTGTGCCAAATCCGCCGGCAAGAACAATTGCCTCCATGATCAGCCTTCCTGAGGAAACAGGGTCGATTCAACCAGCTCACAAATGATGTGGCCAACCAGGATGTGCGATTCCTGTATTCTTGGTGTATCCCGGGAAGGAACATTTATCAGAAAATCGCATAATCCGGAGAGCATGCCTCCTGTTTCTCCGGTCAGACCAACCGTTGTGATACGCATTTCGCGTGCCACCTCAAATGCCCTGATAATATTTTTTGAATTTCCGGAGGTGGAAAGGCCAATCAGCACATCACCCTCCTTTCCTATTCCTTTGATTAGCCGTGCATAAACTTCATCATAAGAGTAGTCATTGGCAACGGCCGTCAAAAAAGAACTATTTACATGAAGTGCTTCTGAGGGCAATGGCGGTCGGTCGTAATAATAACGACCTGAAAATTCGGCTGCAAGATGCTGAGCATCGGCAGCACTGCCTCCATTGCCACAAAAAAGAACCTTATTCCCCCTCGAAAAAGCATTGGTACAAGCCACCGCTATCTTCCGAATATCGCTGATGGTAACAGAATTGGTCAGTAGTTTTTGTTTAACTTCAATTGATTCTTTAATCGATTCTATGATTCGCATAAGATAAATTGTGAAAAAGTGAAATGATGAAATGGTGAGAAGGTGAAATGGGGCTTTTTCGCCATTTCGCCATCTCGCTATTTCGCCATTTTAAATAGTCCATGTTGATAACCCTTTTGAGGTAAACTCATATCGTTTGGTCTGGCCACCGAATTTTTTCAGTGCTTCGATTACCTTTGACCGGTTATTCCCGGGGCAGTAGAAAAACATAAAGCCACCGCCACCGGCCCCGGAAATTTTCCCCCCGGTTGCCCCGTTTTGCATAGCAGTTTCATAAATTTCATCAATAAATGCATTGCTGACCCCTTCGGCGAGATTTTTTTTAAACTGCCAGCCGAAATCGAGAATTTCGCCGATTTTATCCAATTCACCCATCAGAATGGCTTCCTTCATCATTACAGCCTGTTCCTTGAGTTTGTGCATAGCCTCGAGTGACTTGACATTTTTGGCCATCACATTTTTTGTTTGCTGTTCAATGATCCTCGATGACAACCGGCTGGTTTCGGTGTGATATAGGATCAGGTTATGAGCGAGTTCATCCAGGTATTTTTCACGAATACGCAACGGGTTTACAATAACCTTGTCTTCCTTAAAAAATTCCATAAAATTCACTCCACCGAATGTGGCGGCATACTGGTCTTGTTTACCGCCAGCCATTCCAAGGTCATTTCGTTCGATCTCGTAAGCCAGATGTGCAAGATCGTATTCCCCCATGGGAAGGTTGAGCCATTCGGCGAATGCACCTGCAATGGCTACCACCAGTGTTGATGATGTTCCCAATCCCGATCCCGGAGGAGCATCCACATAGGTAGAAAGTTCAAAAGAGAGTGGTTTGTGTGAGAAATCGCGGACAATCCTGTTATAAATCCCTTTGTGCAGGTCCAGATTGCCGTCAACTGCGAGATCTTCAACGGCAGCAAAGGTATAAACCTCTTTTTTATCGATGGAGTTGAGTACGATTTTGCCATCATTCCGCGGGATGATGGTCGCATAGGCATACATGCTGATGGTCGCATTGAGGATAGCGCCACCATAGAGTTCTGAAAAGGGAGCAACATCTGTACCTCCTCCTGCCAAACCAAGGCGCAGGGGTGCTTTGCTTCTGATGATCATGTACAAAACTTTAATTGTAACAATACAGGCAAATTGGCTGCAAATTTACAGGATTATCAGTTTGTTCAACCTGATAACCCCATCAATTTTCGTTTGCAAAAAATAGAACCCTGTCGGAAAGCCTGAAATATCCATGGAAACGGGAACATTCCCGGGAATAATCTCCTTCACCCACTTTCTCAAAGATTTGTTTTGCGGGGTAAACAGCTCGATGGAAGCGGTGGATCCTGCCATCACATTCATTCGTAAAAAGACCATGTCATGAGCCGGGTTCGGATACAGGGTCAGTCCATACGTCTGTGCCTGGTCATCTACGCCGTTTGACACAATTTTCACTGAATCGCAAAAAGTTTGCATATCGCAGCCATTCGTTACCTGTTCACAAACATAATAGGTTCCGGGTTGGTTGAAAAAGTGTTCAGGATTCTTCAAATCAGAATAAAAGCCATCTCCGAAATTCCAAAACCATGACTGCGGCATGATGGATGAGTCGCGAAACATGACCGTTTGGCCTTTGGCCGAATAAACAAAATGAGGTTCAGGCATGGTACAAACCTGTACAATTTTGCAAATGGTATCGAACCCGCATGAATCACCGGCAATCAAACAAACGGTATATGTTCCCTGTGCTGAATAACTATGCTCCGGATTTTGAAGGTTGGAAAAATACCCGTCGCCAAAATCCCAAAACCATGAAGCAGCGGAATTCGAAGTATCCAAAAAATTCACTTTGGGAATTTGGGTTAAATAGGAGAATCCGGCTACCGGAATGTTACAATCACGATAAGTGATTACCAGTTTCGGACGTTTGTTTGCATTGATTTTATCACTGGAGGAATATGCAGTGCAACAGTAAATTTCCTCAATTGCCATTTTGTGGATAAACCCAAAGTTGTTCTCCGGATGCAAAACCCATTCAGACACAAGCCCGGTAACATTGATATTGGCAAGGTCCTGAGTGGAACTTTGAGTTTTCGGAATAAAAACAGCACCGGCATTTGTTGTATTCGGCAAAGAATTCCATGTTACAGTCATTTCATCCCAATTCTCGGTAATTTTCTCAATATAAGACGCATTTTCGCCAAATTGTAGACCATAAGCATAGTCAGGATCAAAAAAAAGGGTCAGGCGGGCATCAAGTATCTCTGTTCCGGAAGGGATTTGCGAAAGATCAAACCTGATGAGTGACCGTCCGATTCCGAATTCGCCGCCAAATGTCCAGGCACAAGCCATCAACCCACCACCTGTCCCACCCGGGTCATTCGGGAACGCACTGTTGAGATAGGTGTCTTTCCCATCTGTTGGCCCGGGCTGGATAATAATTGTTTTTTGGCTATAATTTGAGGATGAAAACAACAAAAATACTGCAATCGTCAGCAACATAGCTTTCATGGGAGCCTCCGGATTTATTTTTCTGTAAATATAGTGTTATAGCAGGAGTTTGTCAATTGTTTCGACCATATTTTTCCATAAATATTTCTGTTTTTCAACAAATGCATTGGATGAGAATTCAGCTTCTTTATTTTCCTCATAGAAACGAACGATGGTATTTGCAATTTCGGAAGGGTCAGGGTTTACCACATACCCGACTTTTTCGTGCGGCACAAATTCAGCGAGTCCGCCAACATTGGTGATGATCATGGGTTTGTTGAAATGGTAAGCAATCTGTGTTACACCGCTTTGTGTGGCGCTTTTATAAGGTTGGACCACCAGGTCGGCGGCACAAAAGTAATTCAGTACTTTGCTGTCGGGGATAAAATCATTGCTCATAATCACCTGATCTTCCAGGTGATGTTGTGATATGATCTCCTGATAAGGCTTTGGATCACAGTAAAACTCACCGGCTACAAGGAGCTTTATTTTCATTTGGAGCAAGCGGGCATCGGCAAAAGCCTGCAAAAGCAAATCCAACCCTTTGTAATCGCGGATAAACCCAAAAAACAACACATAATGAAACCCCGGATCAAGACCCAGCAGGGAGAGGGCTTCTTGTTTCTGGAGCGGTTCACCAAAATTGTCATATAACGGATGCGGGCAAAAAAGCTTCGGCATTTTTGCGTCAAATTCTTCAAGGTCGCCCAACACCGACTTAGACATGGCTACACACCCGTCAACACTGCCGATCCAGTACCCCGACAATAACCGGTCACCTATTCTGTGTTCATGTGGGATGAGGTTGTCAATGATCGTTATGATCCTGGTGTGGCGGTTTCCTTTGATAATCCTGCATATCGTACCAAAGCACGGTGCCATGAATGGCATCCAGAATTTGACGATGACCAGGTCGGGTTTCTGTTTTTTGAGTTCAAACCCGATTTTTATCCAGTTGAAGGGATTGATGCTGTTAACCTTAATGAATATTGGCAGGTTCTCAGGTGCCGGTTCTGATGAAATCTGGGTTTTCCCGGGAAATAATATCGACGGGTATTGAAGGCTGAAGGTATAAATGGAGGCATCTGCCCCATTGTTACGGTATTCGCGGATCAGCCGTTCATTGAAAGTTGCAAGTCCGCCCCGTAAAGGATGGGCTGAGCCGATCAGTACAATCTTCATCGGGGTATTCATTCCACACCAAGTTTCTCTTCGACCAGGTAGTTGTTCCGGTCGGAAGAGCTTCTTGAAACAAGTTCTCCGAGAAACCCGGCAACAAATAACTGTGTACCGATGACCATGGCGAGCAAGCCAAAGAAAAACAGCGGACGTTCAGTCATTTTGAAAGCCATGTTAAAAAATTTTTCGTAGGTCAGATAGCCGGCAATGATGAGGCCTGCCATAAAAATCAGGGTTCCCCAGAGTCCGAAAAAGTGCATTGGTCTTTTTCCAAACCGGGAAGTGAAGGTAATGGTTACAAGATCAAGGTACCCCTTGTAAAAACGATCGAGTCCATACTTGGTTTTACCGAATTTTCGCTTCTGATGATGCACCACCTTCTCCCCGATATTGGAGAAGCCGGCCCATTTGGCCAGAAAAGGGATGTACCGGTGCATTTCGCCATATACTTCAATGCTTTTCACCACTGAGTTTTTATAGGCTTTCAACCCGCAATTAAAATCATGCAATTTGATTCCGGACATCCGGCGGGCCGACCAGTTGTAAAATTTTGTCGGGACTGTTTTAGAAATGGGATCATGTCGTTTTTTCTTCCAACCTGAAACAAGGTCAAAATCCTGTTCCATGATCATCCGGTACATTTCGGGAAGTTCATCCGGACTATCCTGAAGATCAGCATCCATGGTAAACACCACATCACCTGCGGCAGCACTGAACCCGACGTTAAGTGCTGCTGCTTTCCCATAATTGCGACGGAATTTGATCCCTTTTACGCCAGGATAGAGTTTCTGCAAATTCCGTATCACCTTCCATGATTGATCCTTGCTCCCGTCATCTACATAAATAATTTCGTAGGTATATTGATTTGCCCGCATCACCCGGTCAATCCAGGCTGTGAGTTCCGTCAGCGATTCGTCCTCGTTGAGAAGTGGTATTACAACAGAAATGTTCATCAGGGAGTGGTTACGCAGATGTGTTTAAGGAGGGGTCCTCTTTTTTCAGGAAAATAGCCAGGATTAAGCCAATAACTGCAGATACAGCTGCATAAGCAACTAATCCCCAGATAACCATCATCACCGGTGTCATGAATTTTGCAGACATTGACAAAGCCTGTTCCACTTGTTCCTCAGTCATTTCAGGTCTGGAAGTTACCATACTTTCCCTTGCCTGGTCCAGCATTTCATTGATAAATCCCGGATGAATGAACTGGATGAAAACAAAAAGATAAATGGAAGCTATTATTCCGGCAAACAAGCCAATCCAGAAGCAAGAGGTGAATGCCTTGCCGTAGGTCAGAAATCCATTTGAATATTTTTTCCGGAACTCGAGTGTTCCATATACCATTCCTGCAATCAGGAAGATATAGCCAATCCAGTTGACTGCTTTGTTTAAGTAGAGATCCAAAAGAAACATGATCAATGAAAAAACGATCATGACAGTGCCAGTGATCAATCCGTAATAAATTCCGTTTGATGCGACAGAACGTGGTTTTTCTTCCATGGGACAAAGGTTTTAGGGTTTGTTTCATGGCAAACTTACAAAAAAAACCACAGTCTTGTGAAAAGAGGCTGATATATTTGTATTTTTGCAGCGGGTAAGTCTTATACGACCAGCTCCCAACTAACTCCCCCAGGTTTGGAAGAAAGCAAGGGTATGATGGTTGAGCGGTGCGATATAAGGGGCTTACCCATTTTTTATTTACGATTTACGATTTATGATTTACGATTTATTTCTACTTTTGGTTCTCCAGAATAGAAAATTATTTTCGAATCAAACAATCGTTGCACTAAAATCGTAAATCCCAAATCGTAAATCTCAAATCGTAAATCCCAAATCGTAAATCCCAAATCCTTCATGCTACTCAAGATCCACCCCGACAACCCCAGCGAGCGACAAGTCAAGATTGTCGTTGATTGTCTGCGCCAGGGTGGAGTGATTATTTATCCGTCAGACACCGTTTATGGCATGGGGTGCGACATTATGCAGATCAAAGCTGTTGACAGGGTTGCCCAAATCAAAGGGATCAAGCGGGAAAAGGCGAACTTTTCTTTTGTATGCAATGATCTCAGCCAGCTTTCAGGTTATTCGAAGCCAATACCCAATCACACATTTAAGGTGATGAGACGCGCGTTGCCAGGCCCTTTTACCTTTATCCTGAATGCCACTAACAGCGTTCCGCATTTCTTCCAAAGCAAGAAAAAGACAGTTGGGATCCGTATTCCTGATCACAAAGTACCGACTCAGATTGTTGAATTCCTTGGAAACCCGATCATGACCACTTCTATCCATTCGGAGGATAAGCTGCTTGATTATCAAACTGATCCTGAACTGATTTATGAAATGTTCCATAAATTGGTTGATATCGTCATTGACTCGGGGGCCTGTGGAAATGTCCCTTCAACGGTTGTTGATTGTACCTCCCAGGAAATGCATATTATCAGGCAGGGGAAAGGGATGTTGGAGGAGTATCTTTGATGGTGGACGAGTGGGCAAGTGGACGAGTGGGCAAGTGGGCAAGTGGGCGGAGTTTGAATTTTGAGCAGGAATTTGAAAGATGGTAAAAAATATTTTCAGCATTGAAGACTGTGTTGGCAAGGATGGTGAGATATTTGAAGAGATCATCAGGACTTCGGATATTCTGATTGAAAGGATTATCAGTACCGGACAATCAACTCCGGTTGGCGAATGGTATGATCAGCCGAAGGATGAATGGGTTATTTTGTTGAGTGGCACAGCCATTATCCGTTTCGAAACCGGGGAGCAGGTAACATTAGTGGCGGGCGATTATTTACTCATACCTGCCCACTGCAGGCACCGGGTTGAAGAGACATCCCGGGTTCCACCTTGTTTATGGATCGCCTTTCATGGAATTTTCACGACACCATACAACCAGGATATAAAAACTGATAATTATTAATTTCATTATTTCATTTGGACGTTAACATAAAAGAGTTAACTTTGCACCCTCAAATTTCAGGATTGATTAGCTAGCTCAGCAGGTAGAGCATCGCCCTTTTAAGGCGGGGGTCCTGGGTTCGAATCCCAGGCTGATCACAAAAAACTATCTGATTATCAGACTAATACAACGAAAACCGGTGGAAACACTGGTTTTTTTTTATTCTCTGTTACCAGATCATTTGCACGAATGCATAATCCCTTGAGGGATATCATGCAGGTGACTGGACACCGCACGACAGAATCATTTTTGAAATATATCCGGGTAATAAAATTGGAGACTGCGAAAAACTAAAGGACCACCCATTCTTTGGTTAACATGTGGCATGGAGCCACAGCAAAGGTAGTACCTGAAATAGAAGACGTTAAGCCTGCATTGTTTTGGATTCAGGCGTGTTACGCACAGGGCTTTACTGAGTTTTCGGTATTTTTCTTTCTGAAATACTCAATTATTTCCTCTTTTGTCATCTTTGACAATTTTTCACCCAACCTTCTTCTTTGTTCACGCATAAATTCAACCGCGTCAAACGTTTTTTTAATCGTTGTCTCCATATGTCATAAAATCTCTTGGTGAACGGATTTCTATTTGTTTATAGCCATTTTTAATGTTAATCGCATTATAGCCTCTAATTCTCTGAACATTTACGATGTGCTTAAAATTCCAGCTTATCAAAAAATCAGCCCGATTTATGGTGGCAAGGGCTATGTGTAAACAATCTGGAAGACTTGTTTGTCCTACAACTTTCTCCAGAATGTACTGGGTTGCCAATTCTACTGATTCTTCATTTGCTTCAATGAATTCTGTATTTTCAACTTTAATATTTTCCACCAATTTCTTAACATTATCGGGAGCAAGGGCTAACTCTTCCTGAGTTATTGTTGAAAACAGTAATATAAATTCTCCTTTTTGAAGTCTCTCAAGGAGTGGTATCGTGAATTCCGCAAATTCTTCATCGTAATAACCACCAAAAACGGATGTGTCTAAGTATAGTCTTTGTTTCATGTTATAAAGGTAAGAAAAAACTCAATTTTATAGACATTATTTCTGGCACCCTGTCTCCTTTGCCT
>CAIQUS010000117.1 GCA_903875045.1 uncultured Bacteroidales bacterium | reverse complement strand
CCAGTTTAGTGCCCTGCTGGGTCCAGGAGCTTCCCGAACGGGTAAATATCCAGACAGCTCCCTGACTATTATTGTCAGTATATCCTCCAACTATGACTGTATTTCCATCGGCTGAAATGGCTACTGAACTGCCTTGTCTGGCATAATCAGTATTACCTGTGCCAACCAATTTATTTCCCTGTTGGGTCCAGGTACTTCCTGAACGGGTATATATCCAGGCAGCTCCCTGAGCACTATTATCAAAGTATCCTCCTACTATTGCCGTATTGCCATCAGCTGAAATTGCTACTGACCAACCTTGTCTGGCAGCACCAATATTACCGGTGCCTACCAGTTTGCTACCCTGTTGTCCGCCAGGATAAAGAGTGGCGGTAACCGAAAAATTGCCGGTGCCGGTAGCTGTGCCCCCAGCTGTAGTTATAGAAATAGCACCTGTGGAAGCCCCCGGCATTACCATGCCTACCAGGGTTGTACCATCATTGGAAACCACTATGGCCGCCGTACCACCAATGGTAAATGCAGTAGGGGTGGTTAAATTGGTACCCGTGATGGTCACCAGGGTTCCAACTGCTCCCGACGAAGGACTGAATGAAGTGATGGCCGGGGCGGTGGCGAATATATTCCCGACGAGAAAAAAAGAGATTGCCAAAAGGAAAATTTTGTGTTTCATCCAGATGAGTTATTATATAAACAAAACCAGGTACTTCTTCTGGGTGCGAAAGTAACATCCGAAACCCTCTTAAACCAAGATATGTATGTCCTGAAATTTGAATTGCATCTCCCGATATTTTTCAATGCATTGTTTTACTATACTTTACAAAGCTTTTACGAACATAGTGTTATGTTCCGCCGGGATTGACTTTTCGAATTGGAATGCCAGCCTGGTTAAAGCGGATAAGCAGTCTGCATAAGGCAGAATCTGTGTGAATGAAATACGGCTCAGAAGATTGACCGTCACATTTTACCTGAATTCCGAAGGTCGTGTACCGGTTATCTGGCTGAAAGCCTTATAAAAAGCAGTTTTCGATCCAAACCCGGCTTCTTTGGCAAGGGCTTCAATTTTGTAATTCTTCAATTCAGGAGAAGCAAGATGCATGAGCACTTCCTTGATGCGGTAACTGTTTACAAACATATTAAAACTCATGCCTGCATGTTGCTGTATAAGGTCTGAAATTGTTTTCCGGTTGATCCTCAGTTGGGCGGTCACATCATCAAACCTCAGATTGCTGTTTAAATAAGGTTTCTCTGATTCAAAATATTCTATCACTTTCTGGTAGATTTGGCTGGATTGATCCGGTATCAATGGAGGAAACAGTTGTACGGCAGGTATGATTTCCTCCCTTGAATCCCCTGCCCGGGTATCGTGCCTGTATTTTTCAAACAAGATATTATATGCACTGTCGCGTTGGCGGTAAAGCCGGTAAATCCTGAAGAGCAGGGCTCCCAGAACCAGGGCGGAAACCAGGGCAATGACGAGGATAATGAAATTCGCATGCATCCGGTTTTTCATCAGCAGCATGTTGGCACTGAGCGACTCGTTCCTGCGTTCAAGTTTCTCGTTATGGTACGCAAACTCAAGGTCATGTATCGCTATTTGCTTATCGAGGGCCAACAGGGAATCGTTGAGATGCCGGATTGTCTTTTGGGTAGCAAAAGCCTCTTTATACCTGCCGGCCTTTTCGTACATATACTGTTCGGCCTCAAGCAACTCGACATATACAGGGGTTTCCCCAGATAATGCGGCAAGCCTGCCCGCCTCTTTAAATATAAGAAGGGCATCATTATCCTTTTGTTGAGCCTCGTAAACATTACCTATGCCGCTCATGGCCCTGAATACTCCGCTATTAATGTGATGTTTTCGCGAGGCAGACAGAACTTCATTGTAAAGTTCAAGTGCCTGCGTGTATTTTTTTTGCTCGTAATACAAGCCGGCAAGGTGAAAACGGGTCGGCAGGGTCTCAACCGCAAATTGTTTCATCGGAAGCATGTTTTTTGCTTTCAAAAAATAGTATTCTGCGCTGTCAGGGTTGGAAATCCTGTAAAAAGTACCCAGATTATTTAAAGCAAAAAGGTAGTTTAAACTATCATGATAAGAACGCGTGATGCGGCATGCTTTTCTGTAATAAAGCAGCGACAGTTTGTTGTCGTTCAGCGATTGGTAATTGCCGGCCAGGTTGAGATAAACCGGGCCAAGGGTCATGGTATCTCCCAGGGATTCGAAGATCTTTATGGCTTCAAGCAGTTTTTTCTGGGCAGTAAAATAATCCCCGGTAGAACTCAGTAAAGAACCTTCAATGTTCAGCGCGATAGCCTTTTGATAGCTTTGCGTTTTATTGTCGAATAATTTGAACGTTTCGTCAAGGTATTTTCGGGCCAGGAAATACTTGCCGTCGTTAGTTAATTGCTGCGATAACCATATCCCTGAATATATTTTTACGGCATTG
>CAIQUS010000116.1 GCA_903875045.1 uncultured Bacteroidales bacterium | reverse complement strand
CCAGTTTAGTGCCCTGCTGGGTCCAGGAGCTTCCCGAACGGGTAAATATCCAGACAGCTCCCTGACTATTATTGTCAGTATATCCTCCAACTATGACTGTATTTCCATCGGCTGAAATGGCTACTGAACTGCCTTGTCTGGGATAATCAGTTTTACCTGTGCCAACCAATTTATTTCCCTGTTGGGTCCAGGTACTTCCTGAACGGGTATATATCCAGGCAGCTCCCTGAGCAGTATTATCAAAGTATCCTCCTACTATTGCCGTATTGCCATCAGCTGAAATTGCTACTGAACTCCCTTGATTGGCAGCACCAATATTGCCCGTACCTACCAGTTTGCTACCCTGTTGTCCGCCAGGATAAAGAGTGGCGGTAACCGAAAAATTGCCGGTGCCGGTAGCTGTGCCCCCAGCTGTAGTTATAGAAATAGCACCTGTGGAAGCCCCCGGCATTACCATGCCTACCAATGTTGTACCGCTATTTGAAACCGCTATGGCAGCCGTACCGCCAATGGTAAATGCAGTAAGACTGCTTAAATTGGTACCGGTGATGGTAACCAGAGTTCCTACAGCACCCGACGAAGGACTGAATGAATTGATGGCCGGAGCCGTAGCGAATAAATTCCCTACAAGTAAAACAAAGATCGGTAAAAGAAAAAAATTATGTTTCATATTGACGAATTATTGTTTAGACATACTGGTATGTAATTACTTAAACTAGGAATATAGAAGTGCACCCGGGTATTGATTTTACCCGCAAATATAAAATCCGCCAACCTTAATTTTTGTTTTTGCTTGTCCAGAAATATGAATAACATGTCCGGATATTTTTTAATATATTGAAATACAGAACACTAACATCTCCCTTACTCCATTAGCGAGAAGCCGTGTGAATCAATTTTACTTAGTAGAAAGTTGGAAATTTTTACCTGAATTCTGAAGGCCTGGTACCGGTTAATTGGCTGAAAGCTGCATAAAAACCAGCCTTCGAGCCGAACCCGGCTTCTTTGGCAATGGCTTCAATTTTGTAATTCTTCATTTCGGGCAAAGCAAGAAGCATGAGCACTTCTTTTATACGATAACTGTTTACAAATGAATTAAAACTCATTCCAGCATGTTCCTTTAACAGGGCTGAAATTGTTTTCCGGTTGACCCTCAGATGAACAGTCACATCATCGAACCGTAAATTGCTGTTTAAATAGGGCTTCTCTGATTCAAAATATTCTATCAGTTTCTGGTAAATTTGGCTGGATTCTTCCGGTATCAATGCAGGAAACAATTTTACGGCAGGAATGATATCCTCTGCTGAATCCGATTCCTGAATATCGTTCCTGTATTTTTCGAATAAAATATTATATGCACTGTCACGCTGGCGGTAAAGCCGGTAAAGCTTTAAAAATTGGACTCCCAAAACCAATACAAAAATCAGCACAACAGCAAGAATAATAAAACCGGCATACATCCGGCTTTTCATTAGCAGCATGTTTGAGCTGAGCGACTCGTTTTTACGTTCAAGTTTCTCGTTATTATACGCAAATTCAAGGTCATTTACCGCGATTTGCTTATCGAGAGCTAAAAGAGAATCGTTGAGATGCCTGATTGTCTTTTGGGCTAAAAGGGCATCTTTATACCTGCCCGACTTTTCGTACATATACTCTTCGGCCTCAAGCAACTCTACATAAACAGGAGTTTCCCCCGACAATACAGCTAACTTGCCGGCCTCCCGAAATATTCGGAGGGCATCATTATCCTTATTTTGAGCCTCGTAAACATTACCTATGCCGCTCATAGCCCTGAATACTCCGCTGTTGATATGGTGTTTTTGCGACACAAACAGAACTTCATTATAAAGTTCCAGTGACTGTGTGTATTTTTTTTTGTCGTAATACAAGCCAGCCAGGTGAAACCGGGTTGGAAGAGTCTCAACCGCATATTTTTTCATTGGAAGCAGGTTCTTTGCTTTCAAAAAATAGTATTCTGCACTGTCTGGGTTGGAAATCCTGTAAAAGGTGCCTAGATTGTTCAAAGCAAAAAGGTAGTTTAAGCTATCATTATATGCAATCGTGATACTGCAGGCTTTCCTGTAATACAGCAGCGATAGTTGGGTATCGTTCAGTGATTGATAATTGCCCGCCAGGTTAAGATAAACCGGGCCAAGCGCTTGTGTATGGCCGAGAGATTCAAAAATTTTTATTGCTTCAAGCAGTTTTTTCTGGGCGGCAAAATAATCCCCTGTAGAACTGAGGAGTGAACCATCGATATTCAGTGCATTTGCTTTTTCATAGCTCTGTGTCTTTTTATCGAATAAGGTGTAGGTTTCATCAAGGTATTTTCTAGCCAGGAAATACTTGCCATCGTTTGTTAATTGCTGCGATAACCATATCCCTGAATATATTTTTACGGCATTGCTCCTTCCCGGGAAAATTCCGCTTTGGTATCGTTGCATAAAACTGTAAGCTGAATCTCTCATGTCCAGTTTCATCAGCGCTTCGGACTTGATCTTAATGTAATCAACCAGCTGAGTATCAGCAAGAGCATCCGTCGAAACAGCATGAACCAATGAATCCAAAATCCTGATGGACGCACGAGGATCCGTAACGATCAGCTGGCCGGCCTTTTTACTTTCAAGTGAAAATTTTCCAGCTGGCAGACTGCCTGATTTGTTGCTGTTGCAGGCTGAAAAGCACGCCATTACACAAAAACAGATCAGGATTGAAGTTTGAAAAACGGGCTTTTTACAATTGTTCATACTGCAAATCTATTAACAAAACCGGTTTCTTGTATCCGAAAAACAAACAACAAAGGCCGAAAAGTGTTTGTTTGGGAGGCATTTGATATAGATTGAACAGTGAAAAATCATAGAGTGGAAAAAACGTCCTCTTTGACCAGACTTCGCCGGAACAGCACGATCCTCTCATTTAGCTGATTGTTAATAATGTATGATGGAAACGAAAATCGGCAGTGGGTGGTCAGGATGGTTCGGCTTTTCCAAGAGATGCCTATTTCGGCAGACTAAAATAAAATGTCGCCCCTTTATCCACTTCTCCTTCGGCACAGCAACGGCCTCCATGACGGGTAATGATCCGGTTTACATTGGCCAAACCGATCCCTATTCCTTCGAAATCGCTGACTTTGTGTAACCGTTTGAATGTACCGAAAAGTTGTTCTACATACTTCATGTTAAAACCAGCCCCGTTATCTTTCACAAAAAAGGTATCCTCGTTACCACTCGAGAAACTGCCGATCTCAATGATGGCTTTCGGCTTTTTCGAAGTATATTTGATGGCATTCGAGATCATGTTGATCCATACCTGCCTGAGAAGGTCTTCATCGCCGTTTATATCGGGAAGAGATGCCATGGTGAATGTGATGATTCTGTCTTGAACATCCGGTTCAAAGAATTTGATGACTTGCTGAACCAAATCTGATGAACATATCCGTTTCTTTTTCAATTCGATTGCATTCAGCCTGGAGAAATTAAGTATTTCATCAATCAAGTTCTCCATATTTGAGGCTGAAGAGGAAATGACATCAAGGTATCCAAGTTCTTCTATAGTCAGTTCTTTTGATTTCATCTCCCTGAAAAGACGCATATACCCGCTGATATGCCTTAAAGGTGCTTTAAGATCATGGGAAACAGAATACGAAAATGATTCCAGTTCTTTGTTGACAGTCTCCAGTTCAGATGTTCGTTGCTTCACACGCAGTTCCAGATCCCGGTTTAATTCCAGAATCTCTACTTCTGATTGCTTCCGTTCAGTTATATCCTGTGTTGTACCGCGCAATACAACAGGATGACCATCAGAATCGAATTCTAATTTGCCAAATACGTGCATCCAGCGAGTGATCTTGTCGTTATAGCGAACAATCCGAAATTCGACATCGGCAGGTTGCATATTGCTGATTACTTCGTTCATTAAATAGTTGACAACCATTTCACGGTCATCGGTATGTAACAATGCAGCCCATCCGTTCATGCTGTGATCATATTCTTCATCAATCCCAAATATCTCATTCAATATTTGAGACGTACTAAAGATTCCTGTAAGGATATCAAACTCAAAAGTTCCCAGTCCTGCTATTTCCTGCGATTCCTTAAGATTACGTTCGCTGTTCATGAGCGCTTCTTCTACCTGTTTGCGCTTGGTAATATCCTGATGAAAAGCCAGAAAGAAGTTCTGCCCGCCAATGTTGATGATGCTTACCGTATCACTGAAAGTAATGATATGTCCGTCTTTATGATAATGGTCGACATCAAAACGAACTACCTCTCCGTCATGTAAGCGTTGCATAATGAGAGCCCGTCCCTCAAACGCACCTTCCCTGAGTACATCCAGATCTTTAATATCCATGTTCTTCATCTCATCCACCGTATAGCCATGCATTTGCGCAAAGGATTGGTTGAGTTCAGCTATTTTTCCATCCATTGTTAACAGGATGAGTCCTTCGCTTGCCTGATCGAACAGGTTGCGATAGAGTTGTTCGCTTGCCTTCAGTTTGTTTGCTGCCAGATTGCTATCGGTGATGTCGATTACTGCTGACTGGTAAGCTATTATTTTCCCATTCTCATCTTTGACAACCGTTGCAAGTCCATGAGCTATAAATGTGGAGCCGTCCCTTTTCCTGGCTGTGTAATCTCCCTCCCACTTTCCGCTATCATTGAGCGCAGTTACAATTGTATTTGCTGCATCAGGGTCTTCTATAAAAAAAGATATTGGCTTTCCGATCACCTCATTCTTGTCGGGGAAACCCCAGACCCGGAGGAATGAATCGTTGGCCTCAGTTATGATACCGTTAATATCAGCGATACTTTTTGCGGCAATGGAAACATCGAAAATAAAATTTTTAAGCCGAAGCTTTTCCTCCGCCTGCTTACGCTCGGTGATATCCTGAGCCGTACCACGCATGCCATTAATCCGCCCTTTCTCATCGTATACCATCTCAGAGTGAGACCGAATCCATTTCGCGTCCCGACCTTCTTCGTCCTTCAGCTGTAATTCTATATCATAAGGTACTCCCGTCTTCATTGAGCATGCTACTGCTTCAGCAAGCTTCCTGGCGTTTTCAGGCACGAATAAATCCATTTGGGCGGCAAGGGTCGGAGTAAAACTTCCAGGGTCACGATTGGCAATACGATACATCTCTTTGGACCAAAACAATTTTTCAGGCTCAGACGGATTGGTGGCTATAACGATCCAGTTTCCCACCTTTGCCATCCTTTCGGCATTTTCCAATTCAAACTCGCTCTCCCGGAGAGCGTCTTCAACCGCCTTACGCCTGGTGATGTCGCGCACAAAAGCGCAATTATATTCTTCAGCACCAAAGCGGATATAATTGGCAACAATTTCAACAGGAATCAGCCGTCCGTCTTTTGTCCTATGCTCCGACTCAAACTTCAATGTGCCAAACTTCCGCAGTTCATTAAAATGTGGCATCCATAGCTCTGCGTTGTAGTGAGCGTCAACATCTGCAACTGTCAACTGAAGTAATTCTTCCCGTGTGTAGCCGAGCAAACGGCAAGCCGCCTCATTCACTTTAACAATAGTACTGTCAGACGTCATCCAGTAAAGTGCATCTGATACGGCTTCCAGGCTGCTTTGCACCAGGCTCACAGATAGTTTATATTGCCTGAGTTCGGCAATGCTCTCCAGAAACGACACCTTTGCCTGTTGGTGTTCAGTGATTTCCTCTGCAACATCTGCTCCTGATTGTTTTGTTTTAACATCAAATGATTGCAATAAAGCCAAATCCAATTCGATGACATTCTTAAACTGCCGGATCAGTTTTTCATTCTGCGCAGTAAAGTGCCTTTCCTTATTATCCAGAACGCAAAGTGTTCCAAAAGGTTGATTATCCGGAAAATTGAGGGGAAACCCCAGGTAAGCAATCATTCCGCGTTTTAGATCCGGGTTTTTGTCCCAGGCTTTGTCGTTACTCGCATTTGGAACCAATAATTTGTTTTGAGTTTTTATCACGGTTTCGCAATAGCGACCGTGCCATTTTTCTTTGTCGCCTGTTGCGTAGGGATTGTTTTCCGAATTGCTCGACATGAGCACTTCCATGATCTCATTTTCAGCCTTCATGATCAACGCTGCGGAAATGCCGATAGTTTCGGCCAATACATCGGTGATATCCTGCCATTTTCCCAATACCCAATAAGGATAATTCTCAAATGTATTTTTTGTTTTCATTTGCTCCTGTTTTTTTCAGAGGGAGGATTTGGGATTCGGGGTTCATTTCTCCTTTTCTCATGGGATTCCCGGTATAATGTTTTGCGCCTGAAGGCACAAATTCTATTGACTGATTCTTATTGCGTGCAGCCTGATTCCAAAGGTAGTAAATTCGTGTTATGCAAATATATGGTAAAATTTGATTGGGCAGGATTTGGGCAATAAAATAAATGGTGAAATGGTGAAATGGCGAATGGTGAAAACCCTGCTACTTATCTTATCTTTAATGCTGCTGTCCGGCATCGGGTTGTATGCTGGAAAAAATGCCCTGTTTGACCAGTATTCGCCTGAACTGCAGATTCATCTCAATTTGATGATTGTTCATTAAGTAAGGTGGTCATCAAAATCGGCAGTGGATGACTGAGAACTCCGATTTTTTCCGTAGTTTGCTGTGGTTGTACTATTTCGATTTACGTAATAAACTGCATGTAATTTTCCCTGCTGATAATCTGAAAATTTGAACCATATTCCGCGCTCCAGCTAGCTGGCATTTTTGCTTTTGATTTTCCGAATTTGACTTCGTACGCATAATATTCATCCATAATTGATTCCACATAATCAATTTCGGTTCCGGAATAGGTTCGCCAAAAATAGCCATTGACATTTTTCTGATTGTACAGTAAATATTTACGTCGTTCAGCAATGATAAAATTTTCCCATAAGGCGCCTGCATCGTTTCTGTCGGACAGATACTTCATGTTGTCAATCAAGATATTACGGATGCCTGTGTCGTAAAAATAATATTTCTGTGATTTACTAATCTCTTTTCTTGGGTTATGACTGAACGCCGGAAGTTTGAATATCACAAATGATTGTTCAAGTAAAAAAAGGTATCTTTCTACAGTGTCACGATTCAACCCCAATTTATTGCCAAGTTCATGAATAGAAACCTGTGATCCAACCTGATATGCTAATATTTTTAATAAATCCCTGATCTTAAACGGGTACTTAATCATCTCCAACTCCAGAATATCTTTGAAAATAAATGAGGAGGATATGTCGCGAAGGTATTCTTCTTTAGCAGAATAGTTCACAGTATTAATGACTTCGGGATAGGAACCGAAAATTAACCGCTCTTCAAGTTGATCCTCTAATTCGAAGGAATTAAAATTTCCGGCAAGCTCCTGCATAGAGACAGGTAACAGTGTGTAGATTATTTTTCGACCGGCCAATGATTCCGACACACGTCCGGAAAGCAAAAAGGAGGACGATCCTGTAACAAGAATTTTTAATTCCGGCAATTCATCATGAAGAATTTTAAGGTTAATACCAATTTCAGGAATTCGCTGTCCCTCATCAATAAACAACAAATCATAGCCTGCCACCAGTGACCGGAGTGTATTTAAATCCCTGCTTGATAAAACGTCGATATACTTTGATTGATCAGCATTGACCATTAGTGTTTTAAGTCCAATTTCCTGGATTATACGTTTTGATAATGTCGTTTTTCCTGCCTGCCTTGGGCCATAAATCAGAACAACTTTATTTAGTTGTTTCAAATCACTGAGTATCTTTGATTGTATAAAACGACTTATTTCCATGATTGTGGTATGGTACATGCAAATATACTAATATTTATGGTCAACCACAAATATTAAGGTTAATATTTGTGGTCTACTGCCAATGTGAACGGTTCACTGGAAAAAACGATCACTTTGACCACTCTTCACCAGAACAACATTATCATTTCAATTTGTTGATTGACAATAAAGTAAGTTGGTCATTAAAAATCGGCAGAGGGTGGTCAGGAACTCCTGTTTTTCCATATACCTGCAAGTTTCCATGATTCGAAAAAATTTGTTACTTTTGTTATATCAAAAAGCATCATACGACTTAACCAATATAGGTTAAAGAGGATATCATACTCCCCAGCTACCATTCCTGCGATACATCCTATGCTTTGCTATTCATTACTGGCTTTTGCTATAGCCACGTTTAAAGATCAATTGAATGAAGATTTTACTCATCGCGCCATGCCTGGTTCAGGAACAGCGGCCGAATTCAATGGATATCCCTCAACTAACCCTTTCGCTTATTGCTGCACTTACTCCTCCTGAACACGAAATTCAAATTGTGGAAGAGGTATATGGGGAGAGGGTAAATTTTGACGGTGATTACGATGTCATCGGCATTTCCATCATGACTCAAACCTGCATCAGGGGTTACCAGATCGCTACTGAATTCAAAAAGCGCGGTAAAGTTGTCGTATTTGGAGGAATCCACGCCACAGCGATGCCGGATGAAGCCATCCGGTTTGGCAACTCGGTGGTGATCGGTGAAGCAGAGGGTTTGTGGGATATTGTATTAGATGATATCAAACACAAACGGTTGAAATCATTCTATAAACTTGACCGGTTACCTGATTTGCAAAGTCATGTCATGCCCAGACGGGACCTGGTCAAATGTTCGTCGGGAAAATTTTCCATTGCGCCTATTGAAACCACACGCGGATGTCCGTACAATTGTGATTTCTGCACTGTGTCAAGGTTTTTTGGAACCCGCCAACGGCACAAGCCCATCCGTGACATCCTAACCGATATTGAATCATGCAAGGAAAAAAACCTGTTCTTCCTTGACGACAACATCACGGGAGATAAACGCTATGCGAAGGAGCTGTTCAGGGAAATGATCCCACAGAATAAGATATGGGTTGGTCAGGCCTCCATACAGGTTGCCGGCGACCCTGAACTCCTTAAACTTGCGTATAAATCGGGATGCAGGGCACTGCTTATCGGATTCGAATCCATGTCAGAGTCAGGCATCAATCAATATCGAAAAACATTAAAAACCGTAGATGAAAACATTCTGGCTGTTAAAAAACTTCAGGATAACGGTATTATGACCATGGCATCACTCATTTTCGGGCTTGATTCCGACACTCCCGATGTGTTTGATGCAGCACATGAATTTCTTACGCGTTCAAAAGCCGCTTTCTTTCAGGCATGTGTTATGACACCCTATCCCGGTACACCTGTTTTTGAAAAATTACGTTCGCAGGGGCGCATTCTTACGGATGACTGGAACAGGTTTGATGCATCCAAAGTGATCATCAGACCTGAAAACATCTCCCCCGAAGCATTACTGGACGGATATGACAAAATAAAATGGCACTTCTATTCCAACCTCTCGATCCTTAAGCGGTCTTACCCAAATATTAAAATCGGTTTTTTGGAAGCAACACTCTATTTCACCTTAAACAAAGGTTACCAGAAAAAGAATCATCCTTCTGCGCTTTCACAGGTATATCAAAACGATCCGGACAATCCGGTTGATTTCAATGTTGACAAGTATGTTTATCCCCTGAATCGGTAAAAACGCCCTGTTTGACCAGCCGTTGCAGGAGCAGCATGATCATTTCAATTTGTTGACGGTCAAGAAAAATCGGATTAAAATGTATCAATCGGAATTTCTGCCCCGAAGAAATTCCGATTGATACAGTATAGTTCGTGCCCCCGATATTGCAGGAAGAAAAGAGTAACTACGGCACCGTCACCGTTACAGCCACTCTTGTTGAACTTTCCGTGCAGCTGACCGTCTGGCTGGCATAATAGGTGCCCGAAACCAGCACGGCTGAAGGCAGCAGGGCGGATCCCCCCGTTGCTACCGTATACCACCTGATGTTTTGACCCGTCAGGGTGGTTAAACTGGCTACGGTTGCTCCGGAACCCGGTGTTTGCGGCGTACTGGCCGTTGGCACGCAGGGAGTGGGATCAAGGGCCACGGTAACTTCAACCCTGTCAGTGCTTTCGCACGCGTTCACCGTCTGGCTGGCATAATAATTTCCATTTGCCAGGACAGCTGTTGTCAATAACGCTGTTCCTCCCGTAGCTGCAGCATACCACTTGATGTTTTGACCGGTTGCCTGCAGGTCTGATACATGATGAATCGCACCCACGAACGAGGGTTGGTTCACCGTAACCTCCAGCACATTTGATGAAACGGCTCCGGTCCAGGCTGCGCAGGTAACCCTGGCAAGACGTTTGTACCAGGTGGTGGCCGTTAAGATTCCGGGGGCATAAGTGGCCGAATTGCTCGAAGCAATATCGGTAAAATCTGCGGATGAACTCGTAACCGACGATTGCCATTTGTATTCCAATGTGCCGGTATGTCCGCTGGGAAGCACGCTGCTGGTAAAGGCAGCGGGTGCAAAGCCGGCACAGATGGTCTGGGCTGCAGCGATGGTACCACCGCTGGCGGGGTTGGTACAGTTAGCATTGGAAGTAAACGAAACCTGCTCACCGTAGCCGGTACCCAGCGAATTTGTGGCATACGCCTTAACATAATAGGTAGTGCTGGGATTCAGCCCGGTGAGAGCGGAGGTGTAAATGCCCGTCCCTGTGCCATCCGTCGTTTTTCCGAGGAAAGATGAAAGGCTGGGGTTTATACTGGTATTCCACACAATTCCTCTTGCTGTTACCGCTTCACTTGAGCCTGTTACATTGCCTCCGCCGGCTGCAGTGGTGGTCGTAATGGAGGTGATCGCAGTCGTGGTGACCGTGAGAGATGGGGTTGCCCATGAAATGGGGTTGCCGGTAACAGAGGCGTTGCCGATGTACATCTGGGTGTTCGTACTTCCCTCATCTCCATTGTATTCCAATGCCTGCACCTGGTAGGTGGTGACAGCTGTAAGTCCGGTAACAGTGACGGCCTGCCCCACACCATTGTAAATGCAATACCATCCTGAGCTGCCAAGCTGTGTGCCGCTTCCAAAGGCCGGATCGGCAGTATAGGTCGTAGCGTCGGCAGTAACCGGTGCAACGTATGACCCTGATTTAATGAAAACCGCGACCTTGTTTCCGACCCCCCTGTCAGGGAAGGTAAGGGGACAACTGGTGGTCGAAGGTACAGCCGAGATATTCATCGTTTTCCGGAATGGGGTTTCGATGATCGAATATATGTCAACAAGGGTTTCGTAAGTGTCCTGTCCCAGAAAATAAACATCCTTATAATTGGTGGTTGCGAATATATTTCTGGCATACATAGTTGGTACAGTCATATCGGACCAGGTGGTTCCGGACAAATTGTAACCTTTTAAAGCTGTCCACAATGCATCAGAATAGAAAAGGGAATACTTCGCAGTAAGTTCGTTGTAAACGAGGGAAGCGGCCCAGGCAGAATTTGTCAGATTAACTGCAGGCAGGCCGGTAGACAGGTCTTCCCAGGCAGCCCCGCCTGCTGATCTTAATACTTTAGGCTTTATATCAGATCCGTCTTCTGAACCAAAAAATGATACATATTCATTTGCTGATGCGTTGTAAGCAGTGGTTGCCCACCTAACGGTCCAATAATCATTACCATTGTCCCAGTCGGGTAAATTAGTCAGAACCTGCGTACTGTAATCATAAGAATGTACCTGTAATATGTAGCGGTTATTAATTAATGCTACAGTACTTATAATCACCTTATTTCCGTATGCTGCCATTTCAATCTCGCTGTTATAGCAGCTCATGCTGCTCGAACCGGTTCTGTCTGTCCAGGTTCCTGAAACAAGTTCATACAGATATACCTTTTTAGATGTGATTTCAGTAAAACCCAGGAATAAGGTACCGCTGTTATTATTAAAGGTCAGTCGCACGGTATTTCCCATCAAATCAACAGCGTCAGGATTATCCAGCGTGTTAACCAATACCCAGTCACTATCGGTTGTTGCACGCTTATAGGTATATATTTTACTCTTGTCTGAGCTGATAAATGCAATATAAATGACCTGGTTTGCAGGATCTCTTGCAATATCACCTTCATTTAACGCTGTAACAAAAGTTCCATTGGTTCCCCAATCGGTAAGAATACCATTCTTATACTGATGGACTGCAACTTTACCGGCCTTCAGATATGGTTGATAATACTCGTTTTTATCCACGACGCATAGCCGCCTGCCACCGGTACCTGCCACGCCTTCGGTGATATCACCCCGTTCTATGATATAAAACTGTGCGACCGTTTGGGCAGCTGCTACAGGACCGTAGGCAGTTTCAGTATTATCTCCGTTGCGGGCCTTCACTTTGAAAGTATAGGTGTTCCCTGTTCCAAGACTGATAACGGTTTTGGTGCCCCAGGCAGAAGCAGTTTGCCATACAGCACCTGCGCCCAGCGTTCCGTTGGCCTGCACATAATTTGCCGTGGAGGTTTCGTTGATGCAGAACTCTGTCGCTGCCGGGTTACCGTTTACATTTACCGCTACATCTATCGTAGAAGCAGTTGCATTGTTCACTGTAGGTGCTGAAGGCACATTTGCCAGAGTCCAGAAAGCAACTCTCTCACCATAACTTGTAGTGGGGTCCAGTGTGGCGTACGCTCTTACGTTGTAACGGGTGCCCCCCGATAACCCGGTGATGGCTGCCGTGAAAGGGCCGGTGCCAAAACTGCCAGGTTCAACGAAATTCATAACCCCCTCTTCACCGATTACTCTGTCCGAATTTGAATATTCGTAAACGATGCATCCACGGTTGGTGTAACTTCCGGCAAAGGCAATCGTACCGTTCCCTGTGGCAGTTAAGTTGGCAACGGAAGTAACGGCCTGGGTGATTACCGGTACCGGTATAACCTCATATGCACCCATACTAAGCGGTGATGCCGTGACAGGCAGTGATCCCCTGAGAACACCTGCATAATCGTAAAGAACACCAGTGCCACTTACGCCGGTCAGGGCAGCGGCAGGCTTATAACTGACCGGGGTCAGGTCGCCGGCGCCTGCAAAGAAAGGATTGGTGTTAAGGCTGCCGGCATCCTTGCCCGTAACGATCGGCAGCGATGTTATATCAACACCGTAATACCCTAAAATTCCGCCTGTACCAGGCGTATAATAATCATTGTAACCACAGGTTATTGTCCCTGTCCCTGCGGGGGTAACTATTTTCATCGCATAATGCAAATTGGAACTTCCTTCCGTTGAACGGGTATTGCTGAAAATATTGTTCCTGTAATCACGGGTAGTCAAGTTTCCGTAATTATACAAACCAAATGATAAATTCGTTGTGCTGGCCGGCGTTCCGCCGATATACACGGTGTTGAAATACAGCTTAGAATTACGCCCACCAGTAGTGCCCAGGTCATATATCCCGTAAAGTGTTGTGGCCGTGTTGCCGCCGAGCGAAATGATGTTGTTTGATACCGTATTGCTTCCATCGAGGTATAAACCATAAATTGAGGCTGCTGTGCTTGAGGCACTAACCGACAGGCTATGTATGAAATTGCCGGAGAGGGTACTTGGGTAGCCTGTTGAAACATACAAACCAGCAACCACACCTGCAAAACTTTCGTACGAATTTGAGATATTGTAAATCGTGTTCCCTGTTATTGTTGGAGCGCCGGCAGTAGCATCGACATAAATGCCATAAACTGGCGAACTGGCAGTAAGACTTGCTGTGTTGGCATTGCCAATGGTTATATCCCTGACGGTATTATTGGTGATCGTATTTGTACCTCCGGAGGTCATAATTCCTCTGATTAACCCGGCAGTAGCGGGCGTTGAATTTGTGGTTCCGTTGGTTAATTTTGAAACTGTATTCCCGGAAATCGTCACATTCCCTGTTCCCAGGGAATAGATACCCCATACGGATTGAGCTGCACCACTTGAAAGGGAACTTGCATTGATGCTGTTCGAGGTACCGGCATCGGTGCTTCCAACACTGTTATTGCTGATGGTTGTCGTCCCTGAAACGGTAAGCTTGTATATTCCATATATGTTTACAGCATTTGTGTTTGGCGTGTTTATCGTGGTAATCGCCCCGATGACATTATTCCGGCAGTCTACCGTAGCCGCAGCACTTATGATGTATATGCCGTACAATGAACCGGTTGAGGCTGTGCTTGCTTCAAGTACTATTGAGTTTGTTCCTGAGGATGCCCCGATCGTGTTGCCCGTTACCGTGCCGACATTCACATCTCCGGCAGTTACATTAATTCCATACCAGGAAGCAAAGCTGTTGTTAGTATAATTGATGTTCCTGATGGTGTTATTCTGAACACTGCTCGCCGTTCCCACACCTGCTTTTAGGTATATACCTGTGAATGCATTATTCGTTCCGCCGTTTTTTGTCCAGGCACTGCCTCCGCAAAGGGAATCGCTGCCCCCGATATAGTTGTCTTTAACATCAAAGCCCGTTCCTGCATAATTCGTATTTGTAATATTGATTACAGTATGCGACATGCTCGTAGTTACACCCAACGGTGCTTTTTCATAAAAACTATTCCCTGAAATCGTCCAGGAATTATTATAGTCGGCTAAATTTATGGTGGATGAGTTATTGCTGAGATTTACCAAATCATAGAAATGGTTTTTTCTGATTATATTACCACTATTATATTTTAAATTGGTTCCTGATGAGTAAATGGTATTAACAGGCCTGTTGCCACCGGCATTTGTAATATCACAGTAGGCGATGGTATTTCCGGTATTTCCGGTTGAAAAGCCCGTGGTTAAAAAGGAAACCACCCCTCCGGCTGGTTTGGTAGTTGAGCCCTTGATTGTGCAGTATTTAATGGTATTATTTTGGGCGTCATTATAAAAAGTGATGGTAGATGCCCCTGTTCCAGTGTTCGTATTGTTAATTTCTAAACTCATCGCTCCTGACTGGTTAACCCGTCCATCAATGGTTACATTATCCCCGCCGTTAAAGTTGAGCAGGTTACCGGCAATATTTCCGCTTATACTCAGCCCGGCAACCGTAGGATATATGGTTATGCTCGTGTAATTTACGGTTCCTAAAACCTGGGTGCTGTATAGGTTGATGGTCCCGGTTTCCAGCGTACTGGCGTTGATGGTGATCGTAATATCCCCCTGGTGCGTGCCTGCATTGATGGCCGCGAATGCGGATATTAGCGTTTTATAGTCGCCTGGCGTGGTGCCTGCCGTTGCAACCACGTGAATCTTCCCGGGTCCCATGTTGTAATCGTAAGCCCCCATGGCGTTATAGGTACGCGCAGTGCCTGCGTAATCTTCGCTGATGCCGGTGCCGGTAACACCTCTCAGATATGCCGCCGATGGCAGGTAATTGGCCGCAACCGTGCCCCCCGCACTGGCAAAAAGCGGGTTGATTGCTTCGCTGTTGTCATCTCCAGACGTTACCAACGGTAAAATGGTTTTATCTGTATTAGCGCAATATCCCAGCACGCCGCCAATGCCTGATACATAGTAATCGTTATAATCGAGGGTCAGATAGTTGGCCTGAGAATTTCCATCAAGACTACTAAACGCATAATGAAGACTGGTACCACCCACGGTGGACCGGGCATTCGCGAAAATATTGTTCCTGATATTTCTTTGGGTACCGGTTAACGGGCAGTAGTATGCATACGATTTATTTGTCGCCCCGGAAGCAAGGCTGCCGCTGAGGTAAACTGTATTGAAATAGAAGTAAGGTTTTTCGGTTGCATTATTCCCTGAATTATAAATTCCATAAACGGTGGTAGGGGTGTTTCCGCCCAGTGTGATGATATTGTTGGAATAGATAGTTTTACCTCCGCCGGTACAAATTCCACAAAAAGAGGCGGCAGTGCTGCTTATCCCGCTAAGCGAAAAACCATAGATAAAGTTCTTGGAAACAATGTCGGTAGTGGTTGTACTTAAATTTTTGCCGGCAAAGTATAACCCTGTCAGCCTCCCTGCGAAAGAAGGGTTGCTGTTCGACAGGTTGTAAATGGTGTTGTCGGTTACCGTTTGTCCACCAGTCGTAAAAGGCCCATTTAGGCTAATGCCCGTTACCGAGGCCATGTTGGTTAACTGTGTGTTGTTATTGGCGCCCGTTAAGTTGCTGATTGTGTTGCCTGTAATAGTACTGATACAGGCATCAGCAATAATTCCGGCTGTTTGGTGGTTTACCGAACTTGTTGCCGCATTACTGAGCCCGCAAATGGTATTATTCGTAATTGTTAAGCTGGCTGCATTATTACAATAGATGCCTGCCACTCTCTGTAAAGAAGATGTGGACGTCGAAGAGGCGAACAGGCTGCTGCTGCCACCGCTTGAACTACCAATGGTGTTGTTACTGAGGGTGATGGTTCCTGCTGAATTCTGATATATGCCGAACAGCTCAACAGGCTTGGTTGCATCGGCAGAAGCGGTGGTGATGGTTCCGATCTTGTTATAGTTGCAGTTCACGGTGTTCGCCGATTGGATGTATATCCCATAGAAAGATTGACTTGATGTGGATCCGCTGAAGGTGATGGATCCGGTTCCGTCGTTGGAACCGATGATATTGCCGGTTCCGGCGGTTGAACCCACGTTTACGTCGCCGTTGGCAACATAGATACCATAAAAATTCTTTCCCTGGAGTGGTCCATTGGTCCAGGAGATATTTTGAATGGTGTTGTTTAACACATTGCTTGCCGTGCCGGTTCCCACATTCATGTAAATGCAATTCACCATATTTTCCATGCCAGCTGAAGTATATGCTTTGGTCAAGGCTGATCCCCCGCATTGAGGAGCTTTCCCTCCGATATAATTCCCGCTCACCGTGTAGCCGTTTCCGCGGGCTGCTGCCGTTGTACCCGGGATCCAGATGAAGGAATATTCATAAATATTTACCGGGGAAAAAGTTGTCGTCTCGTAAAAACTGTTGCCCGAAATGGTCCATGCACTATTATAATCGTCGATTTTAATGGCGCCGCCGTAAGCCGAAGGGCTCAGGTGGTCGTAAAAAGCATTGTACCTGATCATATTCCCCGAATTGACATTTCCCGATGAACCCACCGCATATACCGCATTGGACACCCGGGTTCCGCCATTGGTAATGTTGTTGTAATCAATGATGTTATTGTTGTTTCCGCCTGTTCCTGCAGCAAAATGGATGATACCGCCGGCAGTAGCGTTCGATAAGGAGCCTTTGAGCGTGCAATACTTGATGGTGTTGGAGTTTGCCCCTGCCTGGAAGTAAATGGCTTGCCCGGCGGAGCTGGTGATGGTCATGTCACTGGCAGCCCCCGTAGCATTTAACCGGCCATCAATGGTCACATTGTCGGCACCATCCAGTGTAATGACGGGCCCTGCAAAGTTGCCGCTGATGGTCAGCCCGGTTACCGTTGGATAAATAGTAAGCGAAGCCCAGCTATTTGTTGCCTGTCCTGTCAAACTCGCTGTGGCCGACTCAGTGGTTGAGAGGTTAATCTTAATTACGATATTATTACCATTTTGATTAGTATTGTTATTAATAGCAGTTAAAGCGTCTTTTAAAGTTGTATAGTCGTTATTGGCACCGGTTGAACCTGTTACGGTAATGCGCCGAAACTCATAGGCTCCCATGGTAGGAGTTCCAGACCTGCTTGACCCGGAATAATCGGTGGTAAAGGTTGCAACGGGTGTCCCTGGCAGAAGGGTTCCGGGAATATAATCTGCTGCATTTGTGCCACCAGCACTTGCAAAACCTGGATCTGTATTTAAACTGCTGGCATCCTGTCCTGTTGCAGACTGCAGACTTGCCAATGAGCTTTTGTCACCGTAGTTATATCCAAGCATCCCGTTGGTGCCGGAAACATAGTAATCGTTATAATCCTCTGTTAAGCCGGTACTGCCACCGCTATTATGGTACAAGGCATAATGCTTTCCGGTTGCCCCGTTGTTGGAACGTGCATTGTAGAAAATGTTATTCCTGAAATCTCTTGTGTTTCCATAATTATTACTATACAGAGCATAACTTTTAAATGAACCGGAAGTTGGTGCACCGCTTATATAAACGGTATTGAAATACAGGTTATTATTATTGCCTGCACTCCCTGATTCATTAATACCGTAAATTATTGTATTGGTATTTCCACCTAAGCTGACGATATTATTTGAATAGGTTGTAGAACCGCCATTTATTTTAATGCCATATAAAGATGCACCATTACTGCCTGCATTTACAGATAAACTGTGTATAAAATTGCCGGATACTGTACTGGCTATGGTACCACCCGAATAGTAAATACCATTTATACTATTGGTAAAACCTGAATTGGGATTTGAAATATTGTAAATGGTATTACCCGTAATGGTTTGGGCTGTAGTTGCCACAAATCTTAAGCGAATACCTGCGTTGGCATATTCATTCGAACTATTGCCGACAACCAAATCGTGTATTGAATTGTTCGTAACCGTATTAGTTCCACCTGGTAATGATATGCCTATAGTTTCACCATTGATTGTTTGTGCATTCACCATCTTCGAAATGGTATTACCCGATATCGTTACAGCAGTACCAGCACTGGGATAAGAATTTATTCCTAAAACGCTCTGAAAAATACTACTACTTGCAGAACTTGCATTGATGCTGTTGGTGGTTCCGGCATCTGTACTGCCGATGATGTTGTTGCGAACGCTTGTTGTTGCTGATGCACCAATATAAATGCCACTAAAATTGTTTCCGTTTAAACTGTTTGTATTGGCAGTTTGAATTGCACCTATGATATTGTTCGCACAATCTGTAGTTCCTGATGATGATAAGCTCAACCCCATAAAATCTCCCGAT
>CAIQUS010000115.1 GCA_903875045.1 uncultured Bacteroidales bacterium | reverse complement strand
CGTGGGTGGTGGTTGACCCCGGACAACCCTGATAAGCGGAAGTGACCGAATAGGTGACTGTTTGCTGGATGTTTGTAACGTTCATAAAAGTAACAGGGGAGATCGGGTTGGAGGTTCCCGGTGCAATGGGGCACGGGTTGAGACTTCCCACAGGGCAGGTGGCCGACCATGAATAATCGGTTCCTGATACCGTGGAGTTCAGTGCTACGGAAGCCATGGAAGTGCCTGAACAAATCGATTGATTCGGCACGCATGAGATTACAGGAACCGGGTATACTGTTACGGTATAGTTTGCCGGCGCCGCACTACATCCATTGGCAATGGGAGTAAGATGATAGGTAACCGTTTCGGTGATGTTTCCGCTGTTGACCAGTGTTTGGTTGATGGCACCGGAAGGTATTGCCATGTTAATCCATCCGGTAACATTGGCCGAACTCGGGGTGCAGTTCCAGGTAAACAAGGTTCCGGCCACATTGGAAGTGAGGTTGACAGCAGTGTTCATGTTGCTGCACTGTGCCTTGGATGGAGGGTTGTTGGAAAGGTCGGGGGTAGGGTATACGGTAACAATATAGTCGGCTGCAGGTCCGGTGCAACCGTTTGCTATCGGAGTAACATGATAAGTAACTGTCTGGTTAGTGTAGCCTGAGTTTATAAGTGTTTGGTTGATAATGGAAACGGGCAAAACGTTGTCTGAATAGCCTGTGACCTGCCCAGAGGATCCGGTTGCTGTCCAGGTAAATAGTGTACTGGCAACAACTGATGTGAGGGTTATATTGGTGTTGACGTTGTTGCATTGCGACTTTGCAGCCGGGTTGTTGGACAGGAGAGGCGTTGGGAAAACAGTAACCACGTAATTCGTGACGGCACCGTTGCAGGTTGATGTGGCCGGTGTAAGATGGTATGTAACTGTTTCGCTGACCGATCCGGAATTCGATAAGGTCTGGTTTATGGTGTTAGTGGGAATAAGATTGTTAGAAAAACCTGTTACCTGTGCGGATGATCCGGTTGCTGTCCATGTAAAGGAAGTGCCTGTTACATTTGATGTCAGGCTGATAGCTGTTCCTGTATTGTTGCATTGTGACTTTTGAGCCGGGTTATTTGAAAGGTCAGGAGTGGGGTAAACAGTAACCGTGAAATCAGTCATCACACCATCGCAACCATTGGCATGGGGTTTAAGATGATAGGTGACCGTTTCAATATTGTAACCGGAATTGATCAATGTCTGGTTTAGGGAAGTTGTTGGTGTAAGCAGGTTGTCGCTGAATCCGGTAACAGATCCTGAAGAACTGCTGGCTGTCCAGGTGAACAGGGTGTTGGTGACATGTGATGTCAAGGTTATTCCTGTCGCAAGACCAGAGCATTGTGCCTTGGAAGGAGGAGTATTCGACAGATCCGGAACCGGGTAAACTGCAACCTTATACACGGAATCAGGACCGGGACAGGCGTTGGCTGAAGGTGTGATGGTATAGAATACGGTGTCGGTTGAAAACCCGCTGTTGACCAGTGGCTGGTTGATCACCAATCCTGAACCATTGCTGTAACCCGTCAGATTTGGATAGGGAGATGCAGCATTCCAGGAAAAATTTGATCCGGTAACTGAAGAAGTCAGTGGAATATTGGTAAATGCTGCTGAACAGATCGACTTCTTCAGAGGATTGTTATTGACATGAGGTGTCGGATTTACGGTAACGATCACAGTATTGTCAATTCCCGGAGGACACCCGAAGGCTGTTGGTGTGGCCGTATAACTCACCGTATGGGGCACATTGTCTGCATTGGTGAGTGGTTGTGAAATCAAAGGGCCCATGCTGTTTGAATAACCTGTCACCAATGGATTGGAGCCGGTGGCAGTCCAGGTGAAAGTGGCAGAAAGAACATGCGATAAAACCTGAATGTTGGTCCAGTCTTGTGAACATATCACAGGCGCTGGTGGTGAGAAATATACATCTGGTAGCGACACTACCGTTGCTACCCAATCGATGACCTCGCCAGGGCATCCATTTGCCACAGGGGTAATATGGTAGGTGACAGATTCGGTAGAAAATCCGCTGTTAACAAGGGTTTGGTCGATCAGAATCCCTGAGCCGGGCAGATAACCTGTGATATTGCCCGAACTTGGTGTACATGTCCATGAGAAATTTGCAAGTGCAACATTGGAAGTGAGATTGATATTTGTCGAAGTGCTGTTGCAGAGTTGCGACCACTGGGGATTGTTTGAAACATCAGGGATGGGGAAAACGGTCACGATGAAAGATGATTCCGGGCCATCGCAGCCATTGGCGTGTGCCCTGATCTGGTAGGTAACCGTTTCTGTCGTGAAACCCGAATTTGTTAGTGGTTGTGAAATGGAGGGGTTTGTTCCATCTGAAAATCCGGCCAGGTTGGGTGAACTGGCTGTGGCAGTATAAGTGAATGTGACATTATTCACATCGCTGGTAAGATTGATGCTGGTGGTACCACCCGAACAGAATGATTGTGCAAGTGGTGAGGTTGTTACATGCGGTGTAGGATTAACAGTTACAGTGAGATCTGTTAAAGGCCCGTCACAATTGTTGGCATGCGGGGTAATATGATAAGTTACGGTGGCAAAGGTATTTGTGGTATTGACAAGTGATTCGCTGATCGTGGTAACTCCGGTATTTTGCAGGGCGGTAAATCCTGTAACAGTACCAGCCGGGGTACAAGTTGCCGTCCATGTGAAATTGCCTCCTGTTACATCCGGCAGCAGAGCCACATTGAATGTGGCTTCTGAACAAATTGATGGCTGAGGACCATTGATAAGGTGAGGAGTTGGATTCACCGTTACGGTAAAGTCCGATGCAGGCCCGTCGCATCCGTTCGCATGTGGAAAAAGATGATAGGTTACAGTGGCCGGCGCAGGTGTGGTATTTGTCAGTGCTTCGTTGATGCTGGTGACGTTGGTCGACTGAGTCGCTGTGAAACCGGTAACCACTCCAACCGGGTTGCAGGTTGCGGTCCATGTGAAATTTCCTCCTGCCACATCCGGCAGCAGCACCACATTGAACATGCCTTCCGAACAAATCGGCGCAGGGGGAGTATTGATAAAATGTGGTGTTGGTTTAACAGTGATTGTGATGTCCGTCAAAGGGCCGCTGCAACCATTCGCATGTGGAGTGATTTGGTAGGTAACGGTTGCAAATGCGGGGGTAGAATTTACCAATGATGTTTCATTTATCATGATCACATTGGTTCCCTGCAAGGCGGTAAAGCCTGTTACAGCGCCAAAAGGATTTGATGTTGCTGTCCAGGTAAAATCAGTGCCCGTCACATCCGACTGTAGAACCGTATTGAATGGGGCTCCTGAGCAAATATCCGGAGGTGGGCCATTGGTAAGGTTTGGTGTTGGGTTTACCGTTACAGTGTAACCCGATGATGGTCCGTCACAACCGTTGGCAGCAGGTGTGATGTGATATGTCACAGTGGCCGGGGCGGTTGTTAAATTGGTGAGTGTTTCATTGATCAGGGTCACACCGGTTGCCTGTAAAATCGTGAATCCGGTAACAGCACCAACTGGGTTGCAGGTGGCAGTCCAGGTAAATGTCCCTCCCGTTACATCAGCCATCAGGGTCGAATTGAATATATTTCCTGAACATATTGCAGGAGGTGTTCCATTGATCAGATGCGGAGTGGCATTAACCGTTACGGTGTAATCGGTGAGAGACCCGTCACAACCGTTTGCATGAGGGGTAAGGTGGTAGGTAACAGTGGCAGATGCAGTTGTTGAATTGGTCAGGGTTTCATTGATGGTTGTGATGCCGGTCATCTGGGAAACGGTAAATCCTGTTACTGCACCAACCGGGTTGCAGGTGGCAGTCCAGGTAAATGTCCCCCCTGTCACATCAGGCAATAAAACTTGATTGAATAGGGTACCTGAACAAACAGGTGTCGGTGGAGTATTGGTCAGGTGAGGTGTTGGCTTTACTGTTACTGTATAATCGGATGCAGGTCCCGGACAACCATTTGCATTTGGGGTGATATGGTAGGTTACTGTAGCAAATGTAGTCGTACTATTGATTAGAGATGTTTCATTGATTAGAATTGTACCGGTATTTTGTGTTGCAGTAAATCCTGTTACAGACCCTGTCGGGGCACAAGTGGCTGTCCAGGTAAAGGTGCCGCCCGATACATCAGGCAGAAGTGAAACATTGAATGGGTCTCCCGAACAAATTGGTGTTGGCGGACCGTTTATCAGGTGGGGTGTTGGGTTCACTGTCACAGTAAGATCAGATGCGGGCCCGTCGCATCCGTTTGCATGTGGAAATAGATGATAGGTTACAGTGGCTGGTGTTGTGGTGTTATTTGTCAGTACTTCATTGATTACGGAAACGTTGACCGATTGTATGGCAGTGAACCCGGTTACACTCCCAACCGGGTTACACGTTGCGGTCCATGTGAAATTTCCCCCTGCCACATCGGGAAGCAATGTAACATTGAAAGTGGCTTCTGAACATATCGGTGATGGTGGAGTATTGGTTAAATGTGGCGTTGGTTTGACAGTTAATGTGTAGTCGGTCAATGGTCCGTCGCAACCGGCAGCGTGTGGTGTTACATGGTAGGTGACTGTAGCAAAGGAAGTCGTGGTGTTTACTAATGCTGGTTCATTGATCATTAACACATTTGTACCCTGGATGGCGGTAAACCCTGTTACGGCGCCAATAGGATTTGATGTTGCCGTCCAGGTAAAATTCGTGCCCGTCACATCCGACTGTAGAGCCGCATTGAATGCGGCTCCCGAGCAAATATCCGCTGGCGGGCCATTCGTGAGATGTGGTGTTGGTTGCAATGTCACCGTGTAATTGGTAAGAGCGCCATCGCAACCGGATGCGTGAGGTGTGATGGCATACGTAACGGTGGCCGAAGCTGCTGTGGTATTGACAAGCATATCGTTGATCAGCGTGACATTGGTTACCTGATTGGCAGTAAAGCCGGTAACACTACCAGCAGGAAGGCATGAAGCAGTCCAGGTGAAATCGCCGCCTGTTACATCCGGTATGAGAGGCACGTTAAATAAGGCAAGTCCGCATATCGGAGAGGGTGGCAGGTTGGTCAGGTGCGGTGTTGGCTTCACGGTTATAGTAAGGTCTACGGCTGTCCCGCTGCAACTTAACAGATGAGGTGTAACATGGTAGGTTACTGTGGCATTGGCGGTAGTCATATTCACAAGCGGATCACTAATGTTTGCTACCGGGGTTGACTGACTCGGTGTAAATCCTGTGATGGCTCCCGGTGGGTTGCATGTTGCTGTCCATGTATGAAGTGTCCCTGGCAGGTTCCCGGTTAGTATAAGAGAAAAATTGGTACCAGAGCACATTGCCGCAGGCGGTGAATTGGTATTCTGTGGTGTTGCATAAACTTCAGCAGTGAATTGAGTTCGTGTTGCGCTCGAACAACCGGCGGGACTGCCGATTTCAACCGCACCGGCATAATAAATGGTAGTTGTTGCGAGAACAGGGGTCGTAAATGAATTTCCCGACCCAAGTTTTGCAGCCGGGGTCGAATTATCATACCAATCGATACGGATGTTCGGATTGGTGTTCGTTGTCACCATCGTTACGGTTCCCGGGCCACACGTGTAGAATGGGCCTCCTAAGGGAGACGGAGGGGCAGGTACTGCAACGGCTTCAGCCACCACATCAATCCTTGACGTACTCGTACAAAAAGAGGTTGTATTGTATGCTTCAGCATAAAAATGATAAACATTAATTGCCGGCAGGACGACGACATAAGGTGTTCCTGTATAAAGTAAATTGCCACCGGTTGGCTGATCCCACCAACGGACAGTTTGCTGGGCATTCGAAACAGATGCAGAGAGGTTAACCGTACAACCGGCACCGCACCCCCATTGAGGAATTGCAGTAGGTAATTCAGGGGTGCCAGTGTGATAAGTGTCGATGTTGGCAGTGCTGGAACTTGCTGAATACCACCATGTATTTATCATTTTATCATGGCAGTCAACACCCCATGTATGGCAACCGATGGCGCCTGGTGTACATCCTGCGAAATTTGTCCCTGTCGGACAGCCTGCACCGGTAATATTTGAATCATCCCAATAGGTTTTCGGATTGGACATCGATGGATTGATCGGGCGTTCAAGTGTAACAACGTAACCATTCGGATTTTGTTCCTGGTCCCAGATAGGCAGATTTGTCAAGCCATTCACATAAGTCACAGTAATCCCAAGATGAGTCCCGTCAGGAACTGGTGTTCCATGACCATCTTTGCCATTCCATGGAATATTATTTATGCCGGTAACCACATTGGCATAGAGCAACACGTCATAGGTGGCATCTCCGTATGGTACATCGATGAGGATCTCCACATTGCCGGCTTTGTTTACATTGACCACGATTAGTTTTTCACCGCTGCATGGAGGAAAAGCCGGGTCGGGAATGATGGTAGGTGTTCCGATCATCGTACCGTATGCCCCGCTGGGGTAGGCAATTACATCAGGATTGTTCAGGAATACCTTGTATTGTGCAATGCCGGGAAAGGTGCTTGATGTGTTTGTCATCCTTGATTTACGATCTGAGGCAAAATTTCCGGTATTGAGACAGCCATAAGCATTGCAAAAAATGGAGAATAATCCGACAGATGCCTGATCGAACCTGCAACTTGTTACAATGCCATCATCAGAAAAAATGTACATTTTTCCCGAAAACTTTTGTCTTGGACTTGTATTGAGGTCAGCATACAACTGCCAGGCGCCCGACCATACCCGGCCATTCACTGCATCGTAAGGGATAGCAGGAGTATTTGCTCCCGTCACCACCTGAAAGTCAAATAGAGAAAAACGCGGACTATTGCTGAATTCTATGTAATAATCACCAGTATCGGCAATATTTGTAACCACATACGACAAAGGGGTATAACCGCCTGATGCAGCATAAGGGCCGATTACCGCCTGGTTGTAGTCAAGAATATATCCGGCACCGGATGACGGACAAGCCCCGGTAAGCGCCACTCCGGCATTATGTGGTTTTTTTAACGTATAATTAGATGAACCATTGAAAAGACGAAATCCAAAAAGAATGGTTTCGCCTACATCTGAAACATGAATATTCAGCCGGTATTTTTCCAGACAACCTACTGTTGCAAATGAAGTTGGTGCGGCTCCAGCAACCCAGAGATCAGCATAAACACCTGAGGTAGGTCTTAATTCTTTTGTGCCTTCACCAAATGAACTCATTGGGAAAAAACAGAGAGGCATTAAAAAAAACAGAATATATTTTGTCATTATGAAACCAGGCTAAAGGCTTATTATGCTGTACCGAAATGACGGTTAATCTTTCAGGCGATAAAGGTATCAAAAAATTCTGAACCTAACAAACAGTCATGATCAAAAGTTGTAATTTTCAATCCTTTACACACCTGACTGAAAAGGCATTCCCTCTGCTTCCCGCATATCTGGAAATGCTGGGATTGATGGAGTTGACTCCACGGGCCATGCTTCGGTTGATGCCGTTTGGGGTGGCTGTCCAATACATGCTACCGATCAGCGTTCCGGAGGTAAAGTTCCAACTGTTGTTAAGGTAGAAAATTCCTTTGG
>CAIQUS010000114.1 GCA_903875045.1 uncultured Bacteroidales bacterium | reverse complement strand
TGTGTGCTTACCACCCCGCCGGTTCCCTGCAAAACAGGCAGCCCGGCAACTTCCAATGTTGTGGACATCATCGTTCCCGAAGTTTGTCCGGTCATTACTGTGATTGGTACGGTCGGCTCCGGCGAAATTATCTGCTACGATGCCACGCAAACCATTACGGTAGCCGGTGGCGGGAATTCATTCATCGTGAGCCCCACCGCAGAGGTAACCATGATCGCCGGGCAAAATATCATCTATCTGCCAGGCACCCTGGTTGAACCGGGAGGCTACATGATTGGCAAAATCGCCCCGAATGGCCCCTACTGCGGTCAGCAGCCTACCTCGCTGGTAACAGTTCTTACCGGAGAAGACGAACTGCCGGTGATCACACAAACAGCTTCCTTCAGCCTCTGGCCCAACCCAACTACCGGAAAGTTCACCCTTGAACAAACGGGAGACACCGGCAGTAAAACCGTCAAGGTTGTCATTTATGGCATGCATGGCGAGAAAGTGATAACCAGGGATCTGAGCGGAGAGAAGAAGTATGAACTGTCTATCGCTGAACTACCTGTGGGACTTTACTTTGTCAAAGTGGTATCAGGCGAATACACCCGGACGATCAAGTTGATAAAAACAAATTAACAACCATTTTAGCCATTTAAAACAAAAAATCCCGTGAGAGCGGGATTTTTTGTTTTAATGCTATCAAGCTATTAATCCACAAAGGTTTCTTTAATGATCAATTTGACTTTTTTTATTTCCTTTATTCCAAGTTCCCCAATAATTTTTATAATCCTTACCGAATCAATAGTTCGAATCTGATCAATAGCAACCCAGTTATCATTTCCTTCGAGTTCAAATTTAACTCTCGTCATATAATCCTTAGACCTCGAGGTAAGAGGCACAATTGTTATTGTTCTCAAATGTTTATTCATCTCATTGGGTGAGACGACTACACACGGTCTTGTTTTTCGTATCTCACTTCCAACTGTTGGATCCAGATTGACGATAATTATCTGATACTGTTTTATTTCCATTCTTCAAAATTTTCGTCATTAAAGATGTCATCAATTAAAAGTTTATCATCCCCATTTGCATGCATCTCTTGAAATGATTTTTCCCAACCTTGTCGTGGCTTTGAGACTGGTTTTAAAATAATTCGGCCTTTTTCAAGAATCAATTCGACTTTATCTTTAATGTCATATTTCTCTAATAGATTTTTTGTCAATCTGATCCCTTTAGAATTTCCGATGTCAATCACTGATATTTGCATACATTTCGATTTTATAATCACATTGTAATTACAAAAGTAAACATTATTTCGATCGATCTTACATTGAGGTTTTTATTTATGGCAGGTAACGGCAGCGCATCACCCATAAGATGAATCAGATTTCTAATACCCTTTCTATATTAAAACGAACCCAAACGAAACTTTTAAAATGACCGTGGGATTTTTTGTTTTCAGGAAATGAGGCAATGCTTTTGTAGAATTTTCTTTACCTCGTCTTCCCCAATCTGTGCCATGGCTGATAAAAACTCAATTGTGCCTCCGGCATGGTAACCATTCACAACCATCAGTTCGATCCCTTCGATCCTCCCTTCGATCTTTCCTTCGATCTTTCCTTCGATCTTTCCTTCGATCCTCCCTTCTTCTTTTCCGATTTGTAAACCATCAATAAATGAATCGGCAAGCATGGAACGTTCGATGCTGATGCTGTCCCAATATTTGTCATAAGCCAATAATTCTGACTGGCTGTACGCACTTTCTTGTAACAACGCTATTGCTTCACGTATCTGCTGATCCTCAAAAAGTTCCGGTGAAATGTTTTCAGTGGCGGTTTCTATTTCCGACAAATACCTTAACCATAGCACCTGTAATCGTTTCTCGTTAAAAGCAGATGCCTTAAACTTTGGTATCTCCACAAACACAAATTCCAATCCTTCCAGAACTTTATTGCTATTTGCCAGATGAACGATTTTATAATGATGGTAAAACTCATCCATGTCACGCTCAAACACCTGGTTCACCAGGCTTAACGCATAAACAGGCTGCAATTGATTGTACTCAATTCCTTTGTCAAGTTGACGAACGTAAGCTTTACTTGCATTGAACAAAACCCTTGTTTTGAAACTATCTGTCCAAAGCATCTGCATTTCAACGATAAACTGACGGCCTTGTTCATCGATGCAGCGAACATCAACTATGGAATATTTGAGTAAAGGGACTTCCGGCACCATTTCAGCCGGCAGGTATTCCAAGTCCCTGATAGGAACAGATAATGGCAGCAGCGCGTTCAAAAAACTTTTGAGCAACAAGGGGTGCTGTCCAAATACCTTCCTGAATGTCAGATCATTTTTGGGATCAAGATAGCGCATGGGGGTGATTTTTTACAAATTTACTCAAATTTGAGGATTTGAAAATTTGACGCTTTGAAAATCCTCAAATCTTAAAATTAGTTTTCATTTCGGATTTTATTTCACGGAGATAGTCCCGCGGGGCCAGGCCGGTAACCTGTTTAAAAGCACGGTAAAACGAAGTGGAAGAGTTAAAACCAGCTGAGGCATACATTTCAGCAAGATTTACCTGCTCATTTTTCTCCACCCCGCTTTCCATAATTCTTTTAGCCTCGTCAACACGGTAACGGTTGATGAAACTCCTGAAATTCGCATCACTGTTTTCACTGATGGCCTGATGTAAATATTTCTTATTGGTACCGAGGATCCTGATCACAGTTTTCAGGTGCAATTCAGGATCGAGGTACAGTTTCTGCTTATCAAACACATCACGCAGTTCCCTGAACAAAATAGCCTGTATCTGCATTTCATCCTGTTGATCCTCAGGCAATATATTCCCGTCTTCCTCTTTATTGCCGTTGGATTCCATGCGCTCCTTTTTCCATGCCATCCAGTTGTGGACATCGACAGAAAACTGGTCAAGCTCCTTTTCCTTGCGAAACAACTGCCTGCGAAATTCCCTCGACCTCAGGATATAAATGAACAATGTTACGACAAGCAAAACTGCAATGATTACAACGAGGGTAAGCACCTCTATTCGTCTTTTATTGTTGGAAATATCAAGGTTCTGCATGGCGATGGTGAGGTCTTTTTCTTTCACATCGAGGGTCAGCATCATTTTGTTCAACTGCTCTTGTTGCTGCCCGGAAACCAACTTTTCCTTACCTCGGTGAAAGGCGATCAGGCATTCCATAGCCCGGGTCAGGTTACCCACTCCCGAATAGGCGACCCAGCTCATGCTGTCAACCCGCACCTGAAGCACTGGATATGGCTGCTTGCTGAGGTGAAACCCGGCCTCCTCCGCGTACCCGATTGCCTCGGCATAGCTCTTTTTTTCGAGGGCTCCCTGCATCAGGTTACTGGTTAACATAGCCAGGAATTGATTATTTCCGATTTTTTCCGCTTCAGTTTTGGCAAGCAACAGGTACTTTTTCCGTTCCGCTTCATTGCCCGTGTTCAGGTACAGATCTGCCAGTGCACCATATATATAAATCAGAAGATCAATCTGTCTTGTATGGATGGCTGCTCCCATCGCCTGCTTAAGATAGAACACGCTGCTGTCGTTCTGCTGCAAATTCTGAAAAGTCAGCCCCAGGTTATACCCTGACAAAGCATAATTCAGGGTGTCCTTGATTTTTCGGGTAAGTGCTGAGGCAGAGCGATTATACTTCAGCGCCTGATGGAACTGCCGGTTCTGGTTCATGATGGTAGCCATCGACACCAGGGCATTACGCATCTGCCGTTCATCACCTTTTCGCCCGGCGTATCCGAGCATCAAGTGGGTATAGAACAAGGCACTGTCGAGATTACCGGCATTGTTGTATGCATAGGATATAATCCGCCAGGCATCAGAAATCAGCACCGAATCTTTGGAATGCGGAATCAGCGACAGCGATACTTTTGCCATTGCCAGCGCCGAATCAATGTTCCTCAGTCGCAATTGTGCCAGGCTTAGTTTATTGTGATACCAGAGCTGGCGGTCAACCTCATTCCCCGAAGTCATTTTCAACTTCCGGCAAATTTCCGCGGCTGACTCCCTGAACAGGAAATGGTTCATCATCCGTTCGACGGTGGTGTCGGTAAAAGAGGACTCCGAACCGGAAACCGGAAATGACAGCGCTCGATAGAAACAAAAGAAAAAACATATGATATTGACAATAAGGCATTTATACATATTGATTTGTTTTTCAAAGTAAATGCTATTCAAAAATAGTTCTTTTTTGAAAAAGAAAAGTTCCTTTTTGAAATAAAAGCCATCGTACATATCGAAAAGTTCTTTTTTGATAATAAAAGTTCTTTTTTGACACAAATTCAACGTGTATGAAAAAAACAAAGTTCCTTTTTGAAAACTGAAAGTTCCTTTTTGAATGATCATTCAGGGTTTCACGCGATACATTTGCTGTCAACCATTAATACACCATGTACAAAATGTTGAAATGTTACCGGATTAAAATTGCCGGCGATATCAGCGGCACCTCTTTCAGGTCGGCTGCCATGCACGCAGCGCACCGGTTCCGGATCACGGGATTTATCCGGTATGATGAGGAAAATTCACTGACCATAGAGGCAGAGGGCGACCCGGGTGATTTAGATCAGTTCGTGCAGTTTTGCCGCGACTGGTTCACGCCCGACATTATTAAAGATTTCACCGTCATAGAAAAAGAACCTGAAAACTATGCCGATTTCACCATCCGGAGAAATATTTCTGAGGCGGAAACAGATACAAAAAACCAACCATGGTTCCAAAAGATAAAAGATATTTTACGATCATAAATCCTCTAATTTAAAATCAACGAAAATGAAAAACTTTACCAGGATTCTGATTGCCATGCTGCTGGCAATTGTAGTGTGCAACACCGCATCGGCGGTAAACGAAACCAAAACCGTAGGTGCCACCGGCGCCAATTATGCAACCCTGATGGCTGCATTTAATGATATCAACATGGGAGCATTAACAGGGAATATTACGCTTCAGATTATTGACAATACGACCGAAACATTATCAGCTTCCATTGCCGCAAGTGGCACGGGAAACCCTGGTTTTATAGCCAATTATTCATCTGTAACCATTTACCCTACCGTGAGTGGCAAAACAATTTATGGCAATTTATCCCAACCACTTATTTTTCTCTACGGAGCTGACAACGTAACCATTGATGGCAGGTTAAACAGGCAAGGATCCACCAGCGATCTTACGATCACCAATGACACACGGCAGGCCATAGCTTTTTATAAAGGCGCTGCAAACAATACCATCCGTTATTGTACCCTTAAAGGCTCTATGCAAGGTGCGACATACGGAGGCGTTATTCATTTTTACACTGAATATTCAGGGGTGGGAAACAATACCAATATCATTGAATACAACAACATTACATCAACTACTGCCGGTAAAACCTGCAACGCAATTTATTCAGCA
>CAIQUS010000113.1 GCA_903875045.1 uncultured Bacteroidales bacterium | reverse complement strand
CTTCGGGATTTTGTTGTGAAGCAATATGGTTCAATACTACAATCATTTCATCCCTTCGGGATTTTGTTGTGAAGCAATATGGTTCACTACTGCAATCATTTCATCCCTTCGGGATTTTGTTGTGAAGCAGGGAATGACATTCCAACGATCAAAAGCCCGAAGGGCTGAAATGATTGTAGAATAATCGGTTTGTAGAGTCTATCCATAAACCCCGAAGGGGTGAAATATCAAATAATATGAACCCAAGTTACCAAATTTTTAACCCCGAAACTTGAGTCATAAAAAATGGCAGGTTAAAGATATAACAATTTTATAAATGTCCGGCATTTTGAGAATTCTCTCCGGCTTTGCATTGATAAATATGCCCTCAAGGCTTTATCAACCAACGCCCTGTGGTTTTCCATGTGGGATTTGGAATTTGGGATTTGGATTTTGGATCTTATTATCCCGTTTTTAGTGCGTAGTTGTATTTGATATTGAATTTCATTGTAATTTTACCCTAACCAATTAAAAACCCAATCCTATGAAAAACATGTACATTTTTTTTGTCGTGCTGGGATTTTTTTTAACGATCCAGCCTTTTTGCCTATTTGCACAGCTTGGAGTTAATACAGATAACAGTTTTCCAGACCCGTCGGCTATGCTCGATGTGAAATCAACCGATCGCGGGATACTGATCCCCCGCCTTTCTACAACATCACGGGACATAATTCCTTCACCAGCAACCGGCCTGTTAATCTATAATACGACGACAAATCTTTTCAACTTTTATAATGGAAGTTACTGGCTTCAATTAGCGGCCACTTTTATTTCTACAACCGTCGGGACTCTCAGCCCGGAAGGCGGGGTTGCAATTAATACATCAAATAGTGTAATCCCTGAAAATTCTTCTATACTGGATGTCAATGATCCAACAAGGGGTGTTTTATTCCCAAGAACTACTCAGAGCTTAATCTCAACACCAGCTACAGGATTAATTATTTACGACACGACAACAAACTTTTTTCAATATTATAATGGCACCCGATGGATCTTGCTTTGTGCCATATCCACCGGGATACCAGCAGCCGGTGGAAACCAGAACTCAATTGGTGTTTCAGTCAAAACAACAAATTCAAGTCCACACCATTCTGCAATGCTGGATGTTTCTGCAAAAGATAAGGGGGCTTTAATACCACGCCTGACAAACGCCCAGCGGGATGCTATACTTCCTGTGAGGGGTCTTGCAATCTATAATACCTCGTCAAATAAAATTGAGTTTTATAATGGCACCTCGTGGTACCAATTTTCAACAAATTCGCCAGAATCCCCGACTGCCGCAACCCATGTGGCATCATCAACCCAAATCATTTGGAACTGGAACACAGTTGTTGGTGCTTCAGGGTATAAATGGAGTTCTGTAAACAATTATGCCGGGGCAACAGACATGGGCACCGCGGTAACTAAAATTGAGACAGGGCTGATATGCAACACTGGCTACACCCGTTATGTATGGGCTTACACCGCATGTGGAAATTCCGATCCTGATACCCTTACCCAAATCACTTCTGCCTGCACATTTTCCTGCGGTTCGTCTTTCACCGATTCACGGGATAATAGTGTTTATACAACTGTCCTTATTGACACACAGTGCTGGATGAAACAAAATTTGAATATTGGTGCGAGAATCAATGGTTCATTGGAACAAACAAATAACAGCATAATTGAGAAATATTGTTACGATAACCTTGAATCGAATTGCGATATATATGGTGGCTTGTACCTTTGGAACGAGATGATGCAGTATGCTACTGTAGCAGGAGTTCAGGGAATTTGTCCCACAGACTGGCATATTCCCAAAGATGCAGAATTGTCAGCAGTTACGACCTTTCTTGGAGGCGAAAGTGTAGCAGGAGGGAAAATGAAATCTACGGGCACCGTAGAGGGTGGTACAGGCCTGTGGATTTCCCCGAATAGCGGGGCAACCAATGAAAGCGGGTTCACAGCTTTTCCCGCAGGCTACCGTCATTACAATGGTTCGTTATACAGCATCGGCCTCAACGGCTACTTTTGGAGTTCTACGGAGGGCAGCACAGGTAATGCCTGGTATCGCAGCATGATCAGTTTCACCGGCACAGTAGTCAGAAATAGTTACGATAAGGATTACGGGTATTCTGTGCGTTGCATACGGAATTTCTGAATTCAGGCTTCCTGACGTAGCCACGCAATCCCCTGCGGCGCATAGCCTTGAATGTTGGAATTTATTACTCAAGTTTCGGGGGTAAACATTCATTATCATACAGCCCCGGATAGGGTGTAATATATTAACGAAATATTTGTATCTCCCTGCTTCACGGAGTTGCTTTTGCAAAAAAATCAATAGCTGAAGATCATTTCTCCGGCTCCGCAAGGCACCTCAACGGTACGTTCTTTAACAGATTTTAGCTTGAGCGAGTACTCCTTCCCGTTTGAGCGGATAGTCATCACATCATCAAAGGAATGGAGAACCAGTCGAATAGTTGTGAATTTGGAGGTGAAGTTCCCATCCGGCTTTGAAAAGGAAATCACCTTTCGGATCGGATCAAAGGTGATCTTCCGGCTGAAAAACTGCCCACCCTCATACTGGTAAGTCAAACCATCATCTTCGTAATAAGTAAAAGTATTTGGCTTATCACCGTTATAAATATGCAAATCCATTACCGGGGATGGCTTTTGAGCTGTATGCTGAATGTCCGACTGCATCGGGATGATCCCGGAAGCCTTCACAAACACAGGAAGATCATTGAGTGGCGCATCAACCGTGACTTCGGAATTCCCAGTGTAATACTCTCCGCTGCTCAGCCGGTACCAGCCACCTTGGGGAAGGTAAACCTTTGCGGCATTCTGGTTGCACGAGACAGGCGCAACCAGAAGGTTGTCACCAAAAAGATATTGGTTCTGGTACTTCCACCAGTAAACTTTTTCATCAAAGGTATAATCGATCGCCAGACTTCGGGCCACTGGCAAACCGGTTAAGGTTGATTCATGAAAAGCGGCATAAAGGTAGGGGAGGAGCCGGTATCGCTGCCCGATCATCTCTTTCACCTGGCGCTCAACATTGGGCCCGAATGACCATGGTTCCTTGCTTTTGGTATCCCAGGCCGAATGGTTCCTGAAAAACGGCGTGTAAACCCCAAGCGACATCCACCGGGTGTATAGCTGCTCGGAAGGATTACCCATGAAACCGCCTACATCGGGGCCGGTGAATGATACGCCCGACAGGCCAAGTCCGGTCACCATGCGTGCCGACAACAACATGTGATCATCGGTGGCGTCATTATCACCGGTCCAAACGGCTGAAAAACGCTGGATGCCTGCATAACCTGCGCGGGTAAGCACAAAGGGCCGTTTACCTTTGAGAAGCGCTTTAGTGCCTTCATAGGTGGCACGCGACATCTCCAGGCCATAAATGTTGTGGACCTGGGTCATAGAGCTTTTCCGGCCTTCGAAATCGAATTGCACGATATTCGGGATACTTTGTCCCCAGGCGCTGGGTTCGTTCATGTCGTTCCAGAAGCCTTCCACCCCGGGATCGACCAGCCTGTTGAAGGCGGCGCCCCACCATTTCCTGACGGGTTCTTTGGTGAAATCGGGAAAATGGCAACGACCGGGCCAAACGCTGCCAATGTAGTTGAGCCCGTCGGGGTACTTTGCAAAGTAATTATTTTTCACGCCTTCGTCATAAGCGAAATATCCTGGTTCCACCTTAATCCCAGGATCAACAATGGTCACCACATGGAAACCCATGCCATTTAGTTTATCGATCATCGATTTGGGCTGGGGAAACCTATCTTTGTTCCAGGTGAAAATTTTGTAGGCATCCATGTAATCGATATCGAGATAGATCACATCACAGGGAATCTGTTTGTCGCGGAGTTGCTGTGCGATTCCCATCACCTGCGATTCGGGGAAGTAACTCCATCTGCACTGCTGATATCCGAGGCTCCAATATGGCGGCATCGTCATGCGGCCGGTAAGCCAGGTGTAATCCCTTATGATCGATGCAACGCCCGATCCACCGAAAATATAATAGTTCATCTCACCGTCGGCAGCCGAAAAACTACTGAATTGTTCGTCGGTTGAGGCTCCGAAGTTGAACTTCGTACGGTACGAATTGTCGAGAAAGATACCATAAACAACTTTACCGTGGATCCCGATAAAAAAGGGGATACTCTGGTAAAGCGGATCAAGGTTGATGGCATAAGCCGGAACATCTGAGTTCCAGTTTTCGAATGAGTTGCCTCGTTTATCAAGATTTCCGGTCTTTTCTCCCAGTCCGAGGAATTTTTCATCGGCAAAAAGCTTTTTATAGCAACTCACCTCAGTCCCCAGCCAGGAAATGGGTAATCCTGGCTGATCTTCGGTGAGTATTTCCCCACGGAGGTTTTTTATGGCAACCCTGAACGGGCTTTTATAGATAATTACTTGAAGAGAGTCGGTGGAAAAAATCACAGAGTCGCGAGGATCGGCTATCTGTTTTAATTCCGCCCCGGGAACCTGGATCACGGCATAAGAGAAATCATCTTTCGGTTCGGTTCGGGTAATCCTGACACGGATAACAGTTGGTGAAAAAGCCAGGATTTGGGCAAAGGCATTGTCAGTCTTTACGATTACGCCATGTTCAGTTTGTTTGACCGAACGAACATCACCGGCAAAAACTGGTATGTTGCTTTGAGCCCGGAGGAAGAACGGCGCAATGATCAGCAGGGGAAGGAGGAATTTGTTTACCATAAAAAGAGGTTATTTTGAATACGGGTCAAATTTAAGAAGAAATAGTGGAGCCATACTCCCCGTTCATCGTCAAATTCACCCCGATCAACTAAAATTCTTGTGCTGGTTGCCATATCTCATTACATTTGAGCCCTCAATCGTAAATCGTAAATCCCAAATCCTAAATCGTAAATCCCAAATATCCATTCCCTATGAACCCAACCTTCAAATTCTTATTAGTAATTATTTTCCTGGCCTCCGTTACCACCGGGTTTTCCCAGGATAAAGAGAAAAAGTCCGATTCATCTTATGTCTTTACAATTGTTAAAGAACTTCCGGCTACCCCTGTTAAAAATCAATACCGTTCGGGCACCTGCTGGAGCTATTCGGCTATTTCGTTTTTAGAATCGGAACTTCTGCGCACAGGTAAGGATACTTTCGATTTATCGGAAATGTTTTGTGTTCGCAATGCCTATTCCGACAAGGCAGTGATTTACATCAGGTTCAACGGGAAGCATAATTTTGGCGGGGGTGGCGCCGCACATGATGTAACCAGTGTACTAAGGAAATACGGCATGATGCCTGAAAACGCCTACTCAGGAATGACTATCGGTGAAGCAAATCCTGTTCACGGAGAGATGGATGAGGTATTGAGTGCGAATGTAAATGCGGTGCTTAAGAACTCAAATAAAAAACTGACACCGGTATGGCACCAGGGGTACAACGGGCTGCTCGATGCTTATCTTGGGAAGGTTCCGGAGAAATTTACCTACAAAGGCAAGGATTATTCGGCAAAATCATTTTCCGATATGATGGGGCTCAACCCGGATGATTATGTCGAACTGACTTCATATACCCACCACCCCTTCTATTCAAAATTCATCATTGAAATTCCGGATAACTGGGAGTTGGGAGAGGTCTATAATCTTCCGGTGGATGAACTGATCCAGGTGATCGACAACTCCATTGATAAGGGTTATACCGTTGTATGGGGTGCAGATGTCAGTGAAAAAGGGTTCTCATGGAGAAACGGGGTGGCAGTGGTCCCTGACAAGAATGCTACGGAAATTGCTGGTATGGAAAGCGGAAAGTGGTCGAAAATGTCGGATGCCGATAAAGATAAACTGCTCTTTAAATTTGATAAACCGAATCCTGAGAAGAAGATCACCCAGGAGATGCGCCAGGTGGAATTTGACAACTATCAAACCACCGATGACCACGGGATGCATCTCACAGGAATTGCGACAGACCAGAACGGGAGCAAATATTACCTCATTAAGAATTCATGGGGTCTCGACGGAAGTCCTTACAAGGGATATTTTTATGCATCAGAACCTTATGTCAGGTTAAAAACGATGGACATTTTGGTTCATAAAAATGCCATCCCCAAAGAGATCAGAAAAAAACTGGGAATTCAATAGTTGCCTGACATGGGCCGGGATTAAATCCACGGCCCCTTTACGGTTCTTTCCTTCAATGCCTCTTCTAAGCGAACCAGGTAATCTGTTCTGTCGATCAGCGTTGCACCAAGCCGGAGCAGGTGTGCCGTTTCAGTCTGGCAGTCAATAAACCTGAACCCATATTGGCTGCAACGTGTTACCAAAGCGTGGAAAGCTACTTTCGAGGCGTTGCTAACCTTTGAGAACATACTTTCACCAAAGAATGCAGCCCCGAGCGACACGCCATACAATCCGCCCACAAGGTCATCACGGTAAAACACCTCCACCGAATGGGCAAAACCAAGTTTGTGCAACTCAAGATATGCCTCAATAAATTCCCCGCTGATCCAGGTTCCATCCTGACCAGGCCTGGGGATAATTGAGCAGCCACGGATCACCTGCCCGAATGCCATATCAAATGTAACATTGAAATGGTTGTTACGGATCAATCTGTTTAGCGAACCTGAAATTTTAAATTTTTCGGGGAACATGACCATGCGGGGATCGGGAGAATACCAGAACACATCCTCATCATCCATAAACCAGGGAAAGATCCCATTTGCATAGGCCTGCAACAGCCTTTCCACCGACAAGTCGCCACCAATGGCAAGCAATCCGTCAGGTTCAGCCTCAACGGCAGGAGGGAAAATGGGTTCCCGGGGTAATAAATAGATGCTCATGGTTTATATATTGACTCATCGAAATTAGTAAATTTACTCAAGTTTCGGGGTTGAATATTTGTAAATTGGGTTTGTATTATTTGATATTTCACCCCTTCAGGGTTTAGGGATAGACTTTACAAACGGATCATTCTATAATCATGTCAGCCCTTCGGGCTTTAGATCATTAAAATGGCTTTTCCTAAATCACACCAAAATCCCGATGGGATGATATGGTTGTAGCTAAACTATTTTTACCGCAGAGGGCCACAGAGCTTTGTCGCAGAGGGCCGCAAAGGTTTAGTTATCTGCGAGTTATCTCTGCGGTTCTTTGCGGTTTCTTTGTGTTCTTTGCGGTTTAACATTTTTTTAAATGGTGATTTGATGAAAAAACGACTTTTCGGAGTGGTCTCAATATTGATTTGCAACAAAATCCCGGAGGGATGATATGATTAGTTTTTTTAATAGAAATCGTTGAAAACCATCATGAATATTGAATTATCAAGGCACTCGGTTAACTCCAAAACTTGAGTGAATTTACGATTAATCAAATAATGTAAACTGTCAGCCAGCCATTCCGTAAAAAAGTAATAAGTTTGTTCATCATTACGTAAGCTATTTCTATGAGAACTCTTCTATCAATCGCCCTTTTTGCTTCCCTACTCCTGACAGGCTGCTCGAATGACCATTTCATTACCGACCCTGCTTACAGGAGGAAGGTGGAGGCACAGTTTGAAAAACAGAAAGAACTTGCCAAAAACCGCTCACAGCAGCTATTCAGTGTTTTCGACCAAAAGCTCACAACCGGTGAGGAAGAGGCTTTGAAATTTCTGTACGCCTACAGTTCACTGAGCGACCTCGCAGATTATTCGGGCGATTTCTTCCTGCAGAATATAAGGTCATCCTTTGCCGCAAGGGATACCTTTAACTGGGGAAAAACCGTCCCCGAAAACCTGTTCCGCCATTTTGTGCTGCCTGTGAGGGTGAATAATGAAAACCTTGATTCGTCGCGGTGGGTGTTTTTTGCTGAATTGAAAGACCGGATCAAAAAACTTCCGATGAAAGAAGCCGTACTTGAAGTGAACCACTGGTGCCACGAGAAAGTAACCTACCGTGGTTCCGACGGACGAACCTCTTCGCCGCTGGCCTCTGTTAAAACTGCGTATGGCCGTTGTGGCGAGGAGTCGACCTTTACGGTTGCGGCGCTTCGATCGGTCGGCATCCCGGCACGTCAGTGCTATACACCCCGTTGGGCACACAGCGACGACAACCACGCCTGGGTTGAAGTTTGGGTTGACGGGAAATGGCACTTCATCGGGGCCTGCGAACCGGATGCCGATCTCGACCTGGCATGGTTTACAAAGCCAGCCAAAAGGGCCATGCTCGTTAATACCACCGTTTTTGGCGACTATGAAGGTCCGGAAGAGGTTTTACAGAAAGATGCCCTTTATACCAGGATCAATGTCCTGAGCAATTACGCACCGGTGAAAAAGGTTTTTGCCCGGATTCTCGATACAACCGGTAAGCCTGCCGACAGTGCTTCTGTTGAATTCCAACTATACAATTATGCCGAGTTTTATCCTCTCTTTAAAACTTTTACTGATAAAACTGGTCTCTGTTCCTTTACAACCGGTTATGGCGATTTGCTGGTCTGGGCTGCAAAAAACGGGAATTACGGTTTCAGGAAACTGGATGTACGCAACAATGACACAATCACGATAGAACTGCCTCAAATGACAGATTCAGTGTATGAAGTAATAATCGATCTCGTTCCACCGGTCGAAAAGGAAATTACCGTGTCCGTCAGCGATTCAGCCAAAAAGAAAAACAGTGAGCGGCTGGCCTTTGAAGATGTCCTCCGAACCAGCTATGAAGCCACCTTCATCGATTCAGCAAAAAGCAACCGGTTCGCCCGGTTGGTTAAGTTAAACCCTGATACCCTGTGGGGGTTCATGCAAAAAAGCCGTGGAAACTGGCGGGCGCTCACCTCTTTCCTGACCCAGGCCCCCCCGGATAAACACTCGCTTATCTTTCCGCTGTTCAGTAATATCTCTGAAAAAGATCTGCGTGATATTGACACCACTGTCCTGCTCGACAATCTTATCAACTCACAACGGTACCCTGCAGAAGTGGCAGATATGAAGGACTTTAACAGGTTTGTATTATCACCCCGTGTTGACAATGAGTTTCTTAAGCCATATAAGATTTTTTTTCAAACTAAATTCGACACTGGTTTTATCAGGGCTTCAAAGAAAAACCCAACCCATATCGCCGACTGGATCCGTACCAATATCCTCATGAGCAACACTGCCAACTACAGTCGTGCCCCGCTGACACCAATCGGCGTGTATGAACTTAAAGTTGCCGATAAACATTCCATCGATATTTGTTTCGTTGCAATCTGCCGAAGCTTTGGGATCCCTGCCCGGCTCGATCCGTCCACCAGGGTCCCGCAATATCAATTACAGGGTAAATGGCAAGATGTTTACCTCTTTGATAAGAAACAACAGGCCGGAAAAAAAGGAATGGTCACGCTGATCAACGCGTCAGACAATGAAAAAAAACCGGAATACACGATTCATTACACCCTGGAAACCTTGCAGGACGGATTCTTCAAAACCCTTGACTATGAAGGAAGTGAACTGGTTCAGAGTTATCCGTGCACACTGGATATTCCTGCAGGGCCCTGCATGATGGTCACCGGTAACCGGCTTACGGATGGCACAGTACTGTCAAAACTCAGGATATTTGAGGTAAAGGCGGGTGAAACTACCATTCAATCCATCGGTTTACGGAAAAACCAATTGAAACTGCAGGAAGTTGGCACTATAAACCCTGAGTTGTTCAATAAAATGGCTGCGAAAAAGATGATCATTGCCTGGATTGATCCTGACAAGGAGCCCACAAAACATTTTTTGGCCGACCTCAGGGGAAAGAAAAGTGAATTTGGCAAATGGGATGGTACTTTTATACTGATTTTTCCTACGGAACAACAAATGCAATCCTTTGTGAAAACAGAGTTGGCTTCTTTGCATAAAAACATTGCCTGTTATTTTCAGTCAGGATTCCCAGCGAAACCGGGCGACATTCAAATCAGGTCAAAAACAGCGGGACATTTTCTGCCGGTGGTGATCTTCCTCGATGAAAAAAGGGTGATTCGTTATTTTTCAGAAGGTTACCGTATCGGGACCGGGGATGAATTGCTTGGCTTGATGCAATAAAACTCGCAGATGCTTATTTTAATTTCTTCCAAATTATATTTACACCCGATTTGCCTGCCATTTTTCCCGGGGGAACTTTTATCTTTGCGGCTTTGTGATGCATATCAACTTAACAGTTTATGAAGATATTGCTTATCAGCCCCGGAACACCTGATGACATTGACAGCCAGATTACCCAGGGCATTCCATATCTTTTTGCCAAAACGTTGTTTGCCCCGCACGCCATTGCTGCCGTTGCAGCGTTAACACCTCCGGAGTATGAGGTACATTTGCATGATGAATACACCAATGGCCCGGTGGAATCACTGATAGAGCATAATACCTTCGACATCATCGGGATTTCTGTCACGTCGAATCAGCAAAAACGTTCCCTTCAGATTGCCCGTTACAGCAAACAGGTCAGCCCGTTATCACTGGTTGTTTTTGGCGGCATTGGCGTGGAGCATTTCATCCACCAGGAGATGGCAGGGATCGATGTGATATTTCATGGAGAAGCAGAAGAGACCTGGCCGAAATTTCTCGAAGAGTTCAAGCAAGGAAAACATCAGAGGATTTACAGGAACATTTCCAAGCCCGATATGGCCAAAACGCCGGCTCCCCGCTGGGAACTGCTTGCAAAGGATTTGTCATCCTACACGGCCGTGCTGCTTCAAACCACACGGGGCTGCCCGTTCGATTGCAGTTTTTGCGATGTAATCTATACGTTTGGCAGAAAGCTCAGGAGCAAGACAATCGAACAGGTGCTTGATGAAGTTCGCAGGCTGAGTGCCCTGAAGGTGAAAATGGTCTTTATTGCCGATGATAATTTTGCCGGTGATAAGAAATACACCAAAGAGTTGCTTAAACAATTGATACCACTGAACAACTCCTTTAAAGCCCCGATCGAATTCATCACCCAGATTGACATTACCATTGCCAATGACGAAGAATTGCTCACCCTTCTGGCCGATTGCAACTTCCAGGCGGTAATGATCGGCATTGAGTCGGTGAATGAGGAATCCCTGAAAGATTACAACAAACAGCAGAACCTGCGGTTTCCCATCCGGGAGGCCGTGCAGAAGATCCAGTCATTCGGCATCGTAGTGCTCGCCCACATGATCATAGGCGCTGATTCCGATGATATCCATGTATTTGAGCGAACAGCCGATTTTATTGCCGACACCAATATTGTGCACCATCTCTGTCATCCGCTTGCAGCCCCCCCGGGAACCAAAATGTGGTATGAACTCAAACGTGCGGGACGAATCATCCATACCGACAATGAAGAGATCGCCGATAAACTCGATATCATCTCCAACATCATTCCAAAACAGATGACCAGGGTGGAACTCTTTGAAGGCCTTGCTGATTACTGGGAAAATATTTATGATCCAAAAAAATTCACACAAAGGGCGCTCACTTTCCTCCAAAGTATAAAATACAAACCAAAGATCAAAGAGCCCGGACTCAGCGATCTGTGGTCACTCCGTAAGATGCTTTGGCGGGTATTCACCTTTTTCATGTATGATGTGGATAAAGCACACAAAAAAGCCTTTTTTACGATTCTCTGGGCAACACAAAAGAAAGGAATGTACCTGCTTCCCAAGATCATCTACATTTACACCTGTTACCTCGTAGATTACAACCGCTCCGCATACGATGCGAAAATTGCACGATCGCATGCCCGTTGGGAGCGTGAAAACGGACATAAACTCGTCATAGACACGAACCCAATCCCTGTGGCAGAAAAAATACGTGAACATGCCACCCCCATTGTCCATACCGCCTATCAGCACCTTCGTGCCAGGGTGGCACACAAGGAAACCCTTTACACGGCTGTTGTATCAGCCATGGTTGATTTCAATGACCGGTTCGGAAAAACATTTGAAATATTCGATACCTTGCAGGAAGAACAGCTAAAAGACACCTGCGATCGAATCATCAACCAACTTCCACCCAATGGTCATACCTTGTCTGATGATATGCCCCTTATGCCATCAGCAGGTTTTACCAGGGAAATACTGGATGCGCTTGACAATGCTGTCAGATATCAGCGGAGTAATAATTAACACAAGTTTCGGAGTTAACCGAGTGCCTTGATAATTCAATATTCCTGAGGGTCTTCAACGGTTTTTATTAGGAAATCTAATCATACCATCCCTTTGGGATTTTGTTGCAAATCAATATTGAGACCACTCCGAAAAGTCGTTTTTTCATCAAATCACTATCTAAAAAATTGTTAAACCGCAAAGAATACAAAGAAACCGCAAAGAACCGCAGAGATAACTCGCAGATAACTATACCTTTGCGGCCCTCTGCGACAAAGCTCTGTGGCGCTCTGCGGTAAAAATAGTTGTCATCAGACTTTTCGGAGTGCCCTCAATATTGTTTAGCTACAATCATATCATCCCTTTGGGATTTTGTTGTGATGCCGGGAATGACATTTTAATGATCTAAAGCCCGAAGGGCTGAAATGATTGTAGAATAATCGGTTGTGGAGTCTATCCATAAACCCCGAAGGGGTGAAATATCAAATATGATGTACCCCATTTACCAAATTTTCAACCCCGAAACTTGAGTAATTAATGTAACGCGTCGAGGGCATTCTGTAACTTTCCGCAAGCCATGTCAATCTCGTCATCAGTAATGGTCAGGGGAGGGGCAATACGGAATGTTGCCGGTTTGAACAGGTACCAATCGATGATGAGTCCCTGGTTCAGGGCATTTTCCATCAAGAGGTTCCTCCTTTCAGGATGGACAAGATCAATCCCAAGCGCCAGCCCTGCCCGGCGAATCTCCGCGATGGCCGGATGGCCTGATAGTTTTTCGGCAAACTTTCTCCCCCTCTCTTCTGCCCCGGGAATGAGTTCATCGGATAAAAGCACCTCGAGTCCTGCCAGCGCTGCCGCACAACTCACCGGGTGGCCACCAAAAGTAGTGATATGGCCCAATTCGGGATTATATGCCAGCATGTCCATCATCTCTTTCCTTGCGATAAAGGCCCCCAGTGGCATACCCGCACCGAGCGCTTTGGCCAGAACAAGAATATCCGGAACAAAGTCGTAATGCCCGAAACTGAACAATTTACCGGTACGTCCCATACCCATTTGGACATCATCAAGGATGACCAGCACTCCGTTACGGGCACAGCGCTTGCTCAGCTGACGGATGAAAAACTCCTCGGCAGGAATAATTCCCGCTTCTGCCTGCACCAGTTCGATCACAACACAGGCTGTACGGGTTGATATCTTTTCAAGGTGGCAGTAGTTGTTGAATTCGATCAGTTTCACATCGGGCAGCAATGGCCGGAAGGCGTTTTTCAGGGTTTCATTGCCCAGGATGCTTAAACTCCCATGGGTACTGCCATGATAGGCGTTTGTAAATGAGATGATTTCAGTACGTCCGGTGAACCGTTTGGCAAGTTTTAATGCCCCTTCAATGGCCTCACTGCCGGAATTGACAAAATAGACGGAGTCCAGCTTTTCAGGCAAAAGACCTGTAAGCCGTTCAGCCAGGCGGACCTGGGGTGATTGGATAAACTCGCCATACACATTGAGGTGCAGGTATTTGTCGAGCTGATCACGGATGGCTTCCAGTACCCTGGGATGGCGGTGCCCGGTATTGCTAACGGTAATTCCCGACACCAGATCCATGAATCGACCGCCCGACTTCGTGAACAGATAAACCCCCTCTGCCTTTTCAATCTCCAGCCCCATCGGATAAAACGACGGCAATCCAAGGTGCCTGTAAAATATTTCACGCTCTGTCATTGGTCATGTTTTTTACGAATCCCCTCCAAAGATATAAAATCAATGCGGAATAACTAAATTTGCAATTCATCATGGGATATCATCATTTATTATAAATCAAAATATACCAATGCACGGAAAAGTAGTTATCATCACCGGAGCGTCATCCGGAATCGGTAAAGCCCTGGCGTTTGAATTCGCCCGCCGGGGGGCTAAAGTTGTTGCGGCATCCCGTTCGGGAGTTTCTGATCCGGAATTGTTTAAAATCTCATCCGGGATACTTGATGTTCGTACAGATGTTACCAAAGAATCAGATTGCGAGGTTCTTATTCAAAAGACGATCGAAAAGTTCGGACGTATCGATATCCTCATCAACAATGCCGGTATTTCCATGCGGGCGCTTTTTGCTGAAGTGAACCTCGGTGTGATTCGCCAGCTCATGGATACCAACTTCTGGGGGATGGTTTATTGTACAAAGTATGCCCTGCCTTACCTGCTGGCATCCAAAGGATCACTTGTAGGGGTATCATCAATTGCCGGATACAAAGGACTACCCGGTCGGACAGGTTACTCTGCTTCGAAATTTGCCATGCAGGGTTTTCTGGAGGTGGTGCGGATTGAAAATCTTAAAAAGGGGCTCCACGTACTCATTGCATGCCCCGGTTTTACGGCTTCCAACATCCGCAATGTGGCATTGTCAAAGGATGGGACCTCTCAGGGAGAAACCCCGCTTGATGAAGAAAAACTTATGACGGCCGGGGAGGTTGCCCGCCGGATCGTCCAGGCGATCGAAAAGAAAAAAGATCGTTTGATTCTGACCACCCAGGGTAAACTTACCGTTCTGCTGAATAAATTCTTTCCGAAATTCATGGATAAAATGGTCTACAACCACATGGCAAAGGAACCGAATTCGCCTTTTAGGTAAACAGGTGAGCAGGTGAACAGGTAAACGGGTAAATCGCTCACCCGTTCACCTGCTCCTGGGATGATACTGAATAATCGTACTTCTCAGGAATTCCCGGTCAAGGTGTGTGTAAATTTCGGTTGTGGTGATCGATTCATGTCCGAGCATCTCCTGAACGGCACGCAGATCGGCGCCCCCTTCCACCAGATCGGTGGCAAAAGAGTGCCGGAAGGTGTGTGGACTGATCCTTTTTTTTAAGCCCGAACCTATGGCCAGCCTTTTGATGATGGTAAATATCATCTCCCTGGTAAGGCCGGCGCCACGCCGGTTCAGGAACACGATATCCTCTGCGCCTTTTTTAACAGGAATACCTGGTCTGATATCGTTAAGATAGTATGACATTTCAGCCTGGGCGATGTGCCCGACAGGCACCAGCCTTTCCTTATCACCTTTCCCGGTAACTTTGATAAATCCTTCCCTGAAATGGAGGTTTGAGATTTTCAGGTTAACCAGCTCTGACACCCGGAGCCCGCATCCATACAACGTTTCAAGGATGGCTTTGTTTCTTTTTCCCTCCGGTGTGCTCAGGTCTATCTGAGCTATCAACAGGTCAACCTCATGCACATTGAGTGTGACAGGTAACTTTAGTCCGGTTTTTGGCGAATCAAAATTTTCGGTCGGATCTTGCTTAACAATGTTTTCGAGGAGGAGGTAACGATAAAAGGCACGCAGGCCGGAGATAACCCTTGCCTGTGTACGTGCCGTCATTCCCAATTCGGTTATCCATCTGAAAAATGATTGCAGGTGGCGGAGTTCCAATTTTTCAGGACCAATATCCAACCCTTCCGCTTCAAGAAATTGCGTTATCTTTGCCACATCATGGAGGTATGCTTCCACCGAGTTTGCTGACAATGATTTTTCGAACTCAAGGTAAGCCTTAAACCCGTTGATATATGAATTCCACATGAGCGAACCTTGGTTTTTTACCTGATTTTTAACCAGGAAATAAAAGTAGAAATAATTTTTGTTTATTCCGGGAAATATTTTAATTTTGCAGTCCCGAAAAATAAAGAAGTCGTAAGATGGCAAAAAAGAGCAAAGACCAACGGATTCAGGTAATTTTAGAATGTACCCAGCAGAGGACAAGTGGTGTTCCAGGCATCTCCCGGTACATTACTACTAAAAATAAAAAAAACACTCCTGAAAGAATTGAACTGAAAAAGTACAATTCGTATTTAAAGAAAATCACAGTTCATAAAGAAATTAAATAACTTAAGATATGGCAAAGAAAGTAGTTGCTTCGTTTAAAGCTACATCCGGAAAAGATTTCACAAAAGTCATCCGCATGGTCAAGTCCCCCAAATCAGGAGCCTTTGTTTTCAAGGAAACGATTGTTGCCAATGAAATGCTGAAAGATTTTTTAGCAAACAAAGAAAACTAGTACAATATTTATTCCTGCTGAAAAGCTTTTTTCCCCGGAAAAAAGCTTTTTTTATATATAAAAAGTCGTTTTATGGGACTCTTCAACATCTTCTCACGCGAGAAAAAAGAACGTCTTGACCAGGGGTTACAAAAAACGAAATCCAACATCTTTACCCGGATTTCAAAAGCCATTGTTGGTAAATCAACCATTGATGATGAAGTTCTTGACAACTTGGAGGAAATTCTCGTTACCTCTGATGTGGGTGTTGAAACCACCCTGCGCATCATTGAACGTATACAGAAGCGGGCATCAAAAGATAAATATCTGGGAACCGGAGAACTGAATAAATTGCTCAAGGAGGAGATTGCCGCACTGCTGCAGGAAAACAATATCCAGGATTTTACTGATTTCTCTTTGCCCGACGATAAAAAACCCTACGTCATCATGGTGGTTGGTGTAAATGGCGTGGGAAAAACCACCACCATTGGCAAACTTGCCAACCAGTTTAAAAAATCGGGTAAATCTGTGCTGCTTGGCGCCGCAGATACATTCAGAGCGGCGGCTGTAGATCAGATCATCATCTGGGCCGAAAGGGTGGGGGTTCCGATCATCACCCAGGGCATGGGCGCTGATCCGGCGTCAGTGGCTTTTGATACGGTTAAATCAGCGATCGCACGGAATTCTGATGTTGTGATCATCGACACGGCTGGTCGGCTTCATAATAAAATAAACCTGATGAATGAACTTTCCAAGATCAGGAAGGTGGTCCAGAAACTGATTCCCGATGCCCCCCACGAGGTGTTGCTGGTACTTGATGCATCTACCGGACAGAATGCTTTCGAACAGGCCAAACAATTTACCTCCGCCACCGAAGTCAATGCCCTTGCCCTTACCAAACTTGATGGCACGGCCAAAGGCGGTGTGGTGATCGGAATTTCTGATCAGTTTAAAATTCCGGTTAAATACATCGGCGTGGGCGAAGGCATTGAAGACCTACAGGTATTCAACCGGATCGAATTTGTCGACAGTCTTTTCAACTAATCCAACCATTCTTGAAAACAAATTCCAAACCTCACAGGATCGGGCTGGTTTCATTGGGCTGTGCCAAAAATCTTGTTGATTCCGAACTGCTTATGAAACAATTGGAAGCCAACAAGTTCGAACTTGTTTTTGATCCGGTAAACACAGCCGGGATCGATTCTGCCATCATCAACACCTGCGGATTTATCAACGATGCCAAGCAGGAGTCCATCGATACCATCCTGCAATTTGTTCAGGCCAAGCAGCATAATCTCATCGAACATGTGTATGTGATGGGTTGTCTTTCAGAACGGTATACATCCAAACTTCAGCAGGAATTGCCTGAAGTGGATGCCTTTTTCGGTGTCAATGACCTGAAAAAAATTATCAGCCATATCGGAGGCACCTACAGATCGCAACTGACCGGCGAGCGTAAACTTACCACCCCAGCCCATTATGCCTATCTGAAAATTGCCGAAGGCTGCGATCGCAAATGTTCTTTTTGTGCCATACCGCTGATCAGGGGAAATCATACCAGCAGGCCTATGGAGGAAATCGTTTCGGAAGCATCGCGTTTGGTTTCTGCGGGTGTAAAGGAGATCAACCTCATAGCCCAGGATACCACCTATTATGGCCTCGACCTTTATAAGAAACGCCTGCTTCCCGAATTGCTCGATACCCTCGCACATCTGAAAGGGCTCGAATGGATCCGCCTGCATTACACCTATCCTGATGGATTTCCGGTTGATTTACTTGAAGTTGTCAGATCACATTCCAATATTTGCAACTACATCGACATCCCGCTTCAACACATCAGCGACCGGATTCTTAAATCGATGCGCCGGGGCATGGATGGAAAAAGTACCCGGAAATTGGTTGATACCATTCGTCAAAACATCCCGGGAGTTGCCCTTCGAACCACACTCATTGCAGGTTATCCCGGTGAAACGGAAAAAGAGTTTCGCGAACTCATGAGTTTTATAGAAGAATACCGGTTCGACAGGCTTGGTGTGTTTTCATATTCACATGAAGAAGATACAAGCGCCTTTAGCCTCAAAGATTCAGTCCCTGAGAAACTTAAAAGGGAAAGGGTTGACGAACTGATGGCTGTGCAGGAAGAAATTTCTCTGACACGCAATACTGAAAAAATTGGAACAACCATGAAGGTACTGGTTGACAATGTTGAAGAAAATTATTATGTTGCCCGCTCAGAGTTTGATTCCCCTGAGGTTGATAATGAAGTGTTGATTTTGAAACAAGATAAAATATTGATCCCGGGAACATTTTACGATGTCACGATCACCCGGGCTGAAAGCTTTGATTTATATGCAGAATTGAAATAACTTTGTACATGCAAAAACCTTGAACCAATGAAAAAAATCTTATCCTTCCTGCTTTACATGATCATCATTATCCCTTTGCAAATCAATGCTCAGGGAACCGTCAATGATGCAAAAATTCCCGATACGGTCAACCGTAAAGATGCAATTGGCAACAAAACCGGCTACTGGATTGAAAAATTGGGAGAACTTACGTACAAAGGTGAGTTTGTTGAAAATAAAAAAGTAAAAAACTGGATTGGCTATTACCCGAATAATCTGATTTACAAGGTTGAGTATTATTCAAATGGCGTAAAAGATGGTATTTCCATTCAATTTGATCGCAAAGGTAAAATAACCCTGGTCGAAAATTTCAAGAATGGTCTTGAACATGGCCAGACGATATCCTACAGCCAGTTTAATGAATCGCCCGTATCTGAAACCGAATATGCCTTTGGCAAAAAAAATGGTCTCTATCGGCAGTATTATGACAATTCGAAAATCCAGGAAGAATCCATTTTTAAGGATAATGTGAAAAACGGAATGTCACGATGGAACAATAAAAATGGCCAGCGCATTGCCGAATACAACTACAAGGATGGCAATTTTGACGGATTGCAGAAGACATTTTATGAAAATGATTCCCTCCAATCCACCAGTATTTACAAGGATAATAAACTTTCAGGTGAATCAAAGGAATATTACCGGAACGGGAAAGTCAAACTATCCGGGAACTATCTAAACGGACAAAAGGATGGTATCTGGACAGAATACAATGAATTGGGAAAGGCTGTTATCGTTACCCGGTTCAAGGATGGCGTGGAAATCAAGAAGAAGTAACCCTCCGGTTACTTGTTTCGGATCATGTAGTTCTTCTTAACCGGTCTCGTCTTGTAATCATATTTGGTTCCATAATTACTCTTGTTCTTCTTCATTTTTTTTGACTTGAACTGACCGTTTGCCTCACAACCCGCTTTTCTGGATTTGCAGGAAGAACCGGCAAACAGCAGGCAGAACATGATCAGGGTGAGACCGATTGAAACCATTCGTTTTATGCTCATTGTACTGCATTTTACTGTGAAGGCAGTTATGCCGTGAGGAGTATAAAGATTATACAATCCTGTTCCAAAGGCGTAAACCAATAAGGCAAAAATAATAAATAATCAGTTACGGCTGAATTTTTCTATTTTTGTATGCCAAAGTTTATCTTTTTTATTAAAATCTTTCTGATTTACCACAATTGCACCACTTGAAATCAAAAATAACTTTATCCCGCCTTTTTTTCTTTATCACCTGCTTTCTGTTTTCGACAGCGCTATTGGCCCAGTATCCACCTGCGGCAGGCAAGCCTGGCACAACTGCCATTTATAAAGACAGTTCGGCCTTCATCGGCTGGGCATCAACCTGTACCATTGAAAGAGGATTTATCAATATTTCTGATACCACTGAATTATACAATGGGGTGAATAAAACAACATACGGAAGCTACCTTTATGCCAGCGGACCTGCCGATGAACTTGTGGTAAGCCTGGGTGACCATGGATCAGCTTTGCTTAGTTTCGATATCCCCATTGTGAATAAGCCAGGTCCGGATTTCGCGGTTTTTGAAAATTCCTTTGGCGATGCATTTCTTGAACTTGGTTTTGTGGAGGTAAGTTCCGACGGTGAGCGCTTTGTTCGCTTTCCGGCTGTTTCGCTCACCCCTGAAACACTGCAAATCAGAACATTCGACACCATCGATGCCACAAAAATCCACAACTTTGCCGGAAAGTACCGGCACGGATATGGGACCCCTTTCGATCTGGACGATATCAAAGATTCCTCAGGCATTGATCTGAATAACATTTTCCGGATCAGGATCATCGATGCCATCGGATGTATCACGAGCCCCTTTACAACCTTCGACTCACAAGGTCATAAAGTGAATGATCCATGGCCTACTCCGTTTGATACCGGAGGATTTGATCTTGATGCAGTCGGGGTGATTCATAACCAGACCTCTGGTTTTGGCGAGATATCAGGACTTCTGCAAATCTGTATTTATCCCAACCCGGTTATCAGCAGCGTTACATTCGATGCTCCCCTGTTATCAGGACTGAATGTAAAAGTCACTGATCTGACGGGCAAAGTTCTGAGTGAATGTGATTTTTCAGGGAAAAAGTTTTTTGATATGGCGTCGTACCCGGCCGGAATTTATTTTGCCAGCTTTTCTGCTAAGGATGGAAACACTGTCACAAAAAAAATTGTCAAATATTGATGCCTTTTCATTTTTTCCGACTTTGCGTCATAGCGGTAGAAACAAGGCTATGATATTATCGGACAAGGTTACCACTCGGATTTTATCCAAAAAAGCCTTTTTTTTACTGTTATCCATAAGTTTTCTTGCCATTCCTGTCAGCAGTAAAGCCCAAAACCTCCGCGATACTTTAAGTCTGCCGGAATTCGAGATTAAATCAAGTTTTATAATTGATAACCATGGATTTAAAAGGGTTAAAATGGACTCCGGCCTTTTTATACCCAACCTGAATGCCGACCTTTCAGCTATCCTGTCGCAGCATTCGTCCATATTTATCAAATCCTATGGCAACGGAACACTGGCCACCCCTTCCTTCCGGGGAACCTCGGCACAGCACACACAGGTTGAATGGAACGGCATCAACCTGAATTCACCCATGCTCGGACAAATGGACTTTTCACAAGTCCCGGTTGCTCAATTTGACGGACTTGAAATATTGTACGGTGCTGCCGGAATATCGCGGACAAGCGGTGCTTTTGGCGGTGTAATAGACCTGGTTACGAAACCCGACTGGAATAACCGGTTCAAAATTCTTGTTGCTCAGTCCATGGCAAGCTTTAATAATTATATTACCAACATCAATGTTGCATTGGGCGGCCGCTCATTCCAATCACACACGAAGTTCAACTATGCCTCTGCCTTAAATGATTTCCCATTCACCAATAACACCGGTGATGTGGCACACCAGCAAAACGCCTCATACACGCAATCAGGATTATCGCAGGAGCTGTTTTGGAAGGTGAAAGACAAGCATCTGTTTTCAGGAAAAATCTGGTATTCGCAGGATGACCGCAATCTCCCGCCAACAACCCAGAATTTCGACTCAATTAAAACCGAAACATTGAAGGATAAGGCGTTGCGGGCGGTAGTTGAATATAAATATATTGAGCCCAAATGGAACCTGCTGGTACGGTCAGCACTTAATGATCAATACATGAAATATACCAACAGCCTGCTTGAAATTAACTCAACACATCAATTCTATTCATGGATCAACAGGATAAGGTTTTCATACAGTGGTATCCCGGGTCTTGCTGTCAAGCCAGGAGTTGATTTTACGTATGATTGGGTGGATTCGGATGAATATGAGGGAATTAAAACACGTACCACTACCAGCTTCTTCGCAGAGATCATCTATGATTTCACTCCCAGGGTTAAATCTTCCCTGGTCCTCCGTGAAGATCTCATTGATGGGAAATTCATCCCGTTAATCCCTGCTCTTGGCCTGGAATACAAGCCTTTTAATAAGATTAACCTGGCGTTTTCCTCAAACCTGGCGCGGAACTACCGTTATCCGACACTCAATGAACTTTATTGGAAAGATGCCGGTAACCCTGATCTTAAGCCGGAGATGAATTATTCACTGGAAGCCGGAAGTACCTATCATTTTGGACCAAAAAAGAATCAGTTTTACCTGGAGGCAAGTCTTGCTGCGTACTATTCCTGGATTTATGATATGATCACCTGGTCGCCGGTGGATGGAAGCGGCGGACTTTTTAAACCCGAAAATATTGATGAAATCCATGCACGGGGCATCGAACTGGGACTGAACCTGAATTTGACGGCCTGGGGCTTTGCCTTCGAGCTCAGAAACAACTATAACTTTTGCCGCTCCACCTATGAAAAGGCAAGTTCTGCTTATGATAACAAAATAGGGCATCAGCAGTTCTATATCCCTGTCAACACATTCAACAGTACATTTTCCATGGAACGTTGGAAGTTTTATTTTACCTGGAACTTCACTTACACTGGCGACCGGTATACCGGGAAGGACAACCTTTCTGTGATGCCTGCCTACCACTTGTCAAATATTATTTTCGGAAAGACCTTCGATGTAAAACATTTTATTTTATCTTTACAACTTGATATTAATAACCTGTTTAATCTCGATTATCAATCGGTAGCAAGTAGGCCGATGCCTGGAATTAATTACGCAATTACAGTAAAACTGGCATTTTCAGGATTAAGCAGGCGTTAGATTGTTAAACAAATTTCCAGACAGTGAAGAAGAACACATTCAGTCATATATCCGCTTTCACAATTCTTTGCTCGTTTTTTGCTCTTTCTATCCTGTACACTTCCTGTTCCAAGGAACCGATCCGTGAAAAAATTATCACCCCTGAAGATACATTAAAGGCCACCACGTACGAAAATGGGATTTTTGTCGTCAATGAAGGAAACTACAATTGGGGGAATGCCTCGGTGACCTTTCTGGACAATAAAAGCAATACGGTTGTTCAGGATATTTTTAACAAATCGAATAACAGAAGTTTGGGTGATGTGGCTGAATCCATGACCATAGCGGGTAACCTGGGCTACCTTCTGATGAATAATTCCAACCGGATTGAAGTCGTTTCCCTGAAGGATTTTAAATCCGTTAAATCGATTGACGGGCTTCATTCTCCCCGTTATCTGCAGGTAGTTGATTCAAATAAAGCGTATACAACCAATCTGCAAAATTCAATCTCCATTATCAACCTTCACACCAATACGGTAACAGGTACCATTGAAACCACAAGCTGGACAGAAAACCTTATCCGCTACGACAAGTACATGCTGGTTACCTCCATCGGCAGTTTTAATGAGCCAAGTGCTGTTCGGAAAGCTCAGATACTGGTTATCGATACTGAAACAGATGCCATTGTCGACAGCATTCAATCTGGCAAAGAACCCATCGGAATTGTGATCGACAAAAAGCAGAAAGTATGGGTTTTATGTTCCGGAGGGTATGATAATTTTGAAGCACCATCGCTTTTAAGGATCAACCCGGAATTGCGTATCATCGAAAAAGTTTTCACCTTTCCTGATCCCAGGGCCGTTCCCAGCAGATTGTGCATGAACCCATCCGGTGATACCATCTATTACTTGAAGGGTGGCGTATATCAAATGCCGGTTACCTCTGCCGAGTTACCCTCCAAGCCACTGATCAATGCTGACGGACGACTGTTTTACGGACTCAACATCCACCCCGCTACCGGAAGTATTTATGTGAGTGATGCCAAGGATTATGTGCAGAATGGCACAGCCTATCAATACAGTGTTCGTGGCAAACTCATCAAAGAATATACAACTGGTAGAATACCCGGCTCTTTTTGTTTTACCAAAAACAGCAGTAAATAAGAATTTCTTTGATTTTTAAGCAGCCACGGCAGATTTCATGCCTTAAACTGGTGAGATTGTGTTATATCAATTAAAATATCTCTCAATTCACTCAATATCATTGCGGTAGCACCCCAGATGATATTTCCCCTGATTGTATAGGAGGGGACCTTCAGCGATAATCCAAGGCTTAGCTTCATCTTCTTCATCTGCCTGTTTTTTTCATCAAGCAGGTCGTCAATTTCTACCTCGATGATTTTTGCCACCTCTTTTGGATCGGCAGTGAAACGGGGGGCAGTGGACTGATACCCGATAATGGGAGTTACCAGGAAATTGCTGGGTGGAATATACATCTCTGTCAGTTGCCCTATGATCTGTACCTGTCCAGGATCGATCCCGATTTCCTCCTGCGACTCACGCAATGCCGTAAATATCAGGCTCTCATCGGTATCTTCCAATTTACCGCCAGGCAAACTGATCTGCCCGCTGTGTACTCCCTTGTATTCAGGTCGGAGCATCAGTACTAATCCGATGGTGTCATTATATGGAAAAAGAAGGATTAAAACACTGCTTTGCCTGGCATCTTCCGGGGTGGAAAACCGCAAGAGTTCCTGGATACGCACCAGCGACGACATTTTCAACTGAGCAGTACGGCCGGGAAGCGGCATCTGTAATCGCTTTTCAAGCAATATGATAAATTCATTAAACTCCATGTTCCTGTTTCAATGCCAAATCAAAGGTACATGTTTGAAACCAATTTATTTGTAATTTTGCAGATGAAAATCAACGTCAATGGTCAAGCATAAAAATAATCCCTCCTCTATTCAACAGGATAATGCCGCATTGCAGCGTGGACTAATCCTCTTCAACGATCATGTCAATACATTTGATTATGTGATTGATACGCTGATAGATGTTTGTAAACATGAACCTGAACAGGCTGAACAATGTGCAATAATAACACATTTTAAAGGCAAATGCATCGTAAAAACCGGAGATTATTATGAAATGAAACCGCTGCATGAGGAGATGAGCATGCGTGGTTTAACGGTTTCCATTGAATAAATCATCCTTCAGAATCGAGTCACTTCAGAACTTTTATTGAAAGACCCCCCCTGTTGTTGCTTTTATAAGATAAACGGTAGCAAGGCTTTACGTTCTGCAGGATAGTCCGTAAAAGTTTCCTTATACCATTTATGATGGTGCAATGCCCGGGGCATCAGGTTCACCAAAGTCCAAATGGCAAATGCAAGCGCCGGAGAACACCACGTCATCAAGGCAAAACCAAACCATTCAATGATTTCTCCAAAGTGGTTCGGACATGAAACCAGTTGAAAAAATCCCTTTCGGGGAATGACATACCCGGTTTCACCCGGTTTTCTCAGGTGTATCAATATATGATCAGACTGCCAGTTGATAAACATACCGAAAAAGAATACCGTGATGCCACCTATAAACCGAAGATCAAACAAATAAGATACGGGATACTGCGCTTCAGTGGCAAGGGTGCCCAGGTAATAACCATTGATAAACCCATTGACAAAATTGAAACCTATCGCCATAAAGACAATCGCCAGGGGCATTTTTTTTCCTGTCGTATGCAGGCGAAATGGAAAAATCAAGGTTCTGTTCACATAATGCAGGATCCAGATGCCAAAAAAGACCCAGGTAATGAGCGGACGGGTACCGGAACCCAGAAGATAAAACCCTGCAAATACAAGCAGTGCCGGGAGTTCCATCAGAATCCAGCCGATGCGGTTGTCGATCATCGCACCCCATTTCCGGGTCGTATGGCGGCCATAAGGGGCAACAATTCTGATGACAACAGGAAAAATAAAGATTGCCATGGCGATCCAGGCATAAACAATCAGGTAAAAAGTAGTTTCGCTCATGAATGCTGATGCTATTTCTTTGCAACTTCCCTTTTCAATCGGGCAAGGTGTCCCCGGCCAAGTGCTTTAACTTCACATCCCAATTCGAAATAACGGCGGATCTGGTCATCTTTGAGAATGCCAAACGCATCGATAATCGCAACAGGGCCACCTGCCCAGGCTACCAGTTCATCGGGGTTGATATCAAGGTATTGGTGGTGGGGAACTGCCAGGATCACGGCTTCAACACCTTTGATGGCTTTTTGGATATCTTTTGCAACAACAGTTTGCTTAAGACTTTCCTGGTTTCGGAAAAACCGGCTCCATGAACTATCGGGCGATGGATAGGTTTCCTGTTCCTCAAGTTCGTACCAATGATCCACATACGGGTCGTGGATGCGGATTTCTGCATTCATCTCGGTGAGTTTACGTACCACCAGTTCACTGCCGCTGTAGCGCGTATCGCCAACATCCTGACGGTAGCTGGCACCACAAAGCAAAACACTTGCCCCGGCGATATACCGCCCCATGTTGCGCAGGGCGTCGCGTGTGAGTTCGGCAACGTGCAGGGCACGCGTGTCGTTGATATCGATGGCGGTAGGGGTAATCCTGAACACTTTATCGCCATCATCGAATCCGAGGATGTGCTTGTAGGCCCAGTAGCCAAGTCCGCCGTCTTTGGGCAGACAATAACCGCCAATGCCGGGCCCGGGAAAAATAATGTTGGAGTGTGTGGGGCGGACTTTAATGGCATTGATCACCTTGATCATGTCAACACCGTTTCGTTCGGCAAACAGACTCCATTCATTCAAATAAGCCAGAATGGTTGCCCGGTAGGAATTTTCGACAATCTTGGTGGTTTCCGATTCAATGGGACGATCCATCACTGTCAGGGGAAATTCTTTCGTGTTCAGTACTTCATGCAAAAATTTCTCAACCCTGGCCCGCGCTTCAGAATCACAACCGGAACAAACCCTCCAGAAATCGCGGATGCTGGCCACATATTGCTTACCGGGCATGACCCTTTCAAAGCTGTGTGCAAGTAAAGGCACAGAGGCAATATTTCGCTTGGCGAATGCCTTCTTTAAAATAGGCCAGGCAACAAATTCGGTGGTACCGGGTGCCACGGTGGTTTCTATCAACACAAGACATTTGGGTTGTATTTTCTCACCAATTGTGCGCATCGTATCTTCCAAAGCGGCCATGTCAGCTTCACCGCTACGCATATTTCCGAGCTCTTTTTTTGCAAAATCACATTGCACATCCACTACAACACAGTCGGCAAATTGAAGGCAGTCGCTGTTCCAGGTGGCATAAAGAGTTTTATCGCGAAGCACACAACGTTTGATCAATTCATCTACTTCAGGATCTTCCGCCTTCACAGGGGCCTCGCCGCGGTTGATGTATGGAATCTTCCAATACGAACGGGTACTCGGGCGCTGACTGCCGATCACGAATTTGGTGTTCTTCCCATGGTCATCTTTGGTGTCGGCCACGATAGCAGCCATTACGGCTCCGACAAACCCAAGTCCGATGACCACCACAATTTCTTTCTTTTCCTCGCGGGCAGCGGTTACCAATTGTTTGATGTGGACCAGTTCTTTTTCGTAGTCGGACTTTACCGGAAGGGCGAAGGATTCGCCTGAAGGACTAATTGATGTGGTTGCGTGCATAAAGTGAATGTAATGTGAATAATGGTTTTATTGATTAGTAATTATTCAGATTCTTGAAATTCTGAATTCATTTTTCAATCGGCAAAGGTAATTATTTGCTTTTTGAATTTACACGTAATTAATATGATTTATCAGAATCCTGCCTGTAACCGGTAATCGACATGGCTTTGATTGTCAATGACCATTCCAATGGCAGGCTTTGAAAGTATCCTTCAAGGTTCTGACAGGAATGACAGGTCCCATTACTATTATCTTTGATTTTAAGAAAATATATCTACTTTTGCATTTTCAACGCCGGGACATTATGAAAAACCTTTTTACACGGATCACCATACCTGCATTTAGTTTTCTTTTAATTGCAGTTTTGATGGGTTCCTGCGTTCCACAGAAAAAAATAACGTACCTTCAGAAACAGCAGGCCAAGGATACGACCTCCATCTTGCCCAATAAGCGAAATCTGGACTATAAAATCCAAATTAAAGACTATCTCTATATCCGTGTTTTTGCACTTGACGAAAAGGCCTTCATCTTTTTCAACAAGCAATCGGGGTCAAATTCGTACAACGATTTTGCCAATGATGCCTCAATTTACCTGAATGGGTACAGTGTAAATTCTGAAGGCTACATCGATTTTCCGATCATCGGCCAGGTATATGTCAGGGAATTAACCGTAAACCAGGTCAAAGATGTGCTGCAAAAAATGATTGGGGAATATCTTACAGAGGTAACCGTCGTCGTTAAAATGGTCAACTTCCGGGTAACCATGGTCGGGGAAGTGGCGAAGCCGGGTGAATTTACGATCTACAAAGAAGACCTGAACCTGTTTGAAGCACTGGCCCTGGCAGGCGACCTCACGGAGTTTGCCAACCGGTCAAAGGTAGCCTTGATCCGTCAGGTCGCCGGCGGTTCACAGGTGCATTACATCGATTTAAACAGTGAGCAACTTCTCAGTTCCAAATATTATTATCTCCAGCCAAACGACATTGTTTATGTGGCACCACTGGGTTACAAGCGTTGGGGTTTGGGATCTGTGTTCCCGTGGGCATTGATATTTTCCTCGATTTCAACAGCCCTGTTGCTGATAAATTATTTTAAATAATACAATTTCTCATGAACGAGAACATGCAGGATTTTGACCAAAGTGAAGAATCATCCTTTAATTATCAGGAATATTTATTCAAAATGTACCACTACTGGTACTTGTTTGCCATTACCATTTTTTTTGCATTGGTTACCACATTTTTATTTAATAAATATGCTCAGCCGGTTTATGAAGTCAGATCTACCCTGCTCATCAAGGATAAAAATGCCAACAAAATAAGTGCCTCGGATATGCTGGGGATTGCACTTGCAAGTAAACCGCAGAATATGCTGAATGAAATTGAAATACTCACGTCATATAACATGGTGAACCGTACCATACAAAAGTGCGGCTATGAAGTGACCTATTTCAGCCGGGATAAATTTTTGTACAGGGAGTTCTACCGTCAAAACCCGGTTAAGGCCATTAAGCGATATTACAACGGCAATCCTTTCTATACCACCTCTGAATTATTCAGGGAGGCTCCTTTCAAGGTGATCCTTGATACTTCCTATCCCCAACCGGTCAATTTGATTTTTAATCTGACCTTCATTTCACCAACCCAGTTCAACCTTGAAGCGGAGGCTGAAAATGTATCCTTTTACAATTTTTCAGAAGAAAAACTCCTGAAAAAGCCAACTAATCATGTTAGTGTTAACTCGGTTTTCAATTTCAACCAGACCATTCAGACCAAAGATTTCAGATTCAAAGTGATCCTTACGGAAAATTTCAATGAAAAGCAGGATTATAAGCGGTATTTTTCATTCGTGTTCCGCGATTATGAGGGACTCGTGAATGAATTCAAGTCGTTCACAGTGGCTCCGGTTAAAAAAGATGCTTCGGTAATTGAAATAAAAATAGCGAATACGAATGCAAATAAGGCAGCAGATTTTGTCAATGCCATCGCCAGTGAATATGTGATGAGCGGTTTGGAGAAGAAAAACATTGAGGCTACCCGAACCATCAATTTCATCGATCAGGAGCTGCTGGGGATTTCAGATTCATTGAATACCTCCGAACGGGTTCTGATGAATTTCAGAACGAACAATGAGTTTCTCAACCTGGATGCCCAGGCGCAGCAGGTATTTGATAAGATGGTGATATTTCAGGATCAGAAAGCTATTTTACAGGTAAAGAACAGTTACCTGAAAAATATGAAAAAGGATGTTGAGATAAATAAGCTCAGTGAGATGGTCATTCCGTCTTCCATGGGAATTGATAATTCACTCATGGTGACACTCGTGACAGAATTGACTCAGATGTACATCCAGCGAATGGAAATGTCCAATTATGCAAGGGAGAAAAACCCTTCCATGCTGATGCTCGACAACAAGATTGCAGCTACAAAAAAAGCGCTTTTCGAAAGTATAAACAGTACTTTGAAAACCAATGAGATGGATATTGCTGAGCTTGATAAAAGAATGGCGGAAGTGATGGCACATGTCAATATGCTTCCTGAAACCCAACGGGTATTATTCGGGATTGAGCGTAAATTCAAGCTGATTGATGCCTCCTATACCTTTTTACTTCAGAAGCGGTCGGAAGCGCAACTTTCAAGGGCGGCCGCCACACCCGACAACGAGATACTCGATAAGGCTCCCAATGCAGGTTCAACTCTGGTTTTTCCAAAGAAAAACCAGAATTATATTTATGCCCTTTTCATTGCCATCCTACTTCCTTTAATGTATATTTTCGGAAAAGATTATTTGAACAAAACGATCAACTCGCGCGAAGAGCTTGAAAAGATCACAAAGCTTCCTTTTATGGGCAATTTGCTCCACAGCAAAAAGGGGAGCAGGGTTGTGATTGATTCACCAAACTCCACCAGTACCGAGGCTTTCCGTACAGTTCGTACCAACATTAACTATCTGCTGCAACAAAAAGAACAACAAACCATCCTGATTACCTCCGACATGGTGGGGGCAGGGAAGACCTTTGTTTCGGTGAACCTGGCTTCCATTTTTGCCCTGTATGGCAAAAGGACACTGCTCATGGGATTCGATTTGCGTAAACCCAAAATATTCGAGGATTTCGGGCTCACGAATACTGAAGGCATCAGCTCCTTTCTTATCAACAAGTGCAGTCTCGAAGAAGTGATTAAATTTTCAGGGGTCGAAAATCTCGACATCCTCATGGCTGGGCCCATCCCGCCAAACCCTGCAGAACTGATCGCTTCACCAAAGTGTACAGAACTTTTCATAAAGCTGAAGACGATGTATGATTATATCATTGTTGATACCCCGCCAATTGCCCTGGTCACCGATGCCACCCTTCTGATGAAACATTCTGATGCCAACATTTTCGTGGCACGACAGGGTGTCACACATAAAAAGATATTTACCTCGGTCATCCGTGACATGCAATCGCACAACACCCCCAATATGGCCATTTTGCTGAATGACTTCAGCCTCGATCAGAGTTCCTACGGGTACGGCTATGGTTACGGTTATGGATATGGTTACGGCTATGGTTACGGCTATGGTTATGGGCACGGATATTATTCCGACGATCATGAAAAGGAAGCCAAACAACCGTTTTTAACCAGGCTTTTTTCAAAACCGAAGAAGCACAGTCGCAATAAAAGGAGTGTATGATCTTTTGTGTCATTAATCAGGAATCCTTCTTTGAAATGCAAGATTGACCCCTTGAACCATAAGTTCAGAATTAATCCTACTTTTATAGAAAATTTCAAGGGCCATGGAACAGCTAAAATCACCATCCGGGGATAAGAGTTATGTAAACAAGAGTTTGGAAGTTACCATCAAAGTAGGCTTGGTGCTCGGTCTCATTGTGTGGTGCTTCATGATCCTGAAGCATTTTTTAATGATAACGCTTTGGGGGGTGATCATCGCGATCGCCATATATCCAATGTTTATTTGGCTGAAAATTAGGCTTGGCAACCGGGGAAAACTGGCTGCAGTGCTTGTCACCTGCTGTCTTCTTGCGTTAATACTGCTTCCTGTTATTTTACTTGGCGGATCACTCGGCGATGCTGTTCGGTTCGTTAAGGATTCAGTGACCTCAGGCACCAGCCTGGTGCCTCCTCCCTCCGAATCAGTGAAAGACTGGCCCGTGATAGGCAGCACAGCGTATGATATCTGGCTCGACGCGTCAGGTAACCTGACTGAAGTAGCCAAGGAATATCAAAGTCAATTGATGACTGCGTTAACATGGTCTCTTTCGATGCTATCCAATGCCGGGTTGGGTGTATTGATGTTTTTTGTGTCGGTCATCCTATCGGGATTTTTTTTGGTATTTGCCGATACCGGTGCAGTTTCAGTCAGGAAGATCGCCGTGAGGTTGATGGGCGACCATGGCATTGAGACAGTTGCCAACGCTGAAATTACAATCCGGAATGTGGCCCGCGGAATCTTGGGCGTAGCATTTATCCAGGCTTTTCTTGCCGGACTGGGGTTTCTCGTGGCGGGCATTCCTGGTGCGGGTTTATGGGCGTTGTTCGGTTTTGTCCTGGCCATTGTCCAGATTGGTGTTGGTCCTGTAGTGATTGCAGTGCTGATCTATGCATTTCTGAAGCTAAGCACCCTTACTGCCATCCTTTTAACCGTGTGGTGCATCCCGTTGCTGCTCATCGATAATGTGCTTAAACCACTTTTGCTCGGACGCGGGGCCCCGGTTCCCATGCTGATTATTTTTCTCGGAGCTATCGGGGGATTTATCAGTTTTGGAACCATCGGGTTGTTCGTAGGTGCAGTAGTGCTATCACTCGGGTATAACTTATTTTTGCTTTGGCTTAAAGGCGACCATGTCTGATAATACTGTCTTTTTCTTCATATATCACATGTTTTCCAGGTTGCCTTTCATTGCATGTGTCAGGCGATGTCGAAAATTTGCTGCAGTTTTATTGATATTTCTTCTGGGTGTATCGCAATCTATACGTCATCAGGAGATTAGCTATATGTTTTATGGGGTGCCTGAAGGATTGGTTCAGTCACAGGTTCTCTGTATTTTTCAAGACGGCAAAGGATTTCTATGGATCGGGACAAATGGCGGTGTAAGTCGGTTTGACGGGATGGATTTCCGGAATTTCACAGAATACGATGGATCAGGTAAACCCGGGCAATGCAATAAACCATATTTGTATATTGCAGCACCAACGGACTACCGGTAATAATACATTTACTGAACTTGTAGTCTGAAATTGAATGTGATGCATTTATAACTTGACTCCTTTTATTCCGAAAAATGACTATTACAAGTAATCTAAAACATACGGAAATGAATATACATTGTTACGTTAAAAAGATTGTTTTAATCATTGCAGTCATTAGCTTATCATTTGGGCAAGATTTATTCTCAAATGTTTATACCTATTCACCTGCTTTAAATACCTGGGCAACCGAAGGATGCACTGTTGGAACAGTAAGCCTACTAAAAATCGATTACTACAATTGTTCCTATACATCACCGGTACAAATGCAAACTTATGATCAAAACCCGGCTAAGTTTAAATTAGCATCTCAAAACGCAAGCACGGGGGCTCTGACTTTTACTTTTCAGAAGTGTTTATCAACTTTCCAGAGTTCCGGAAAGGTTATTATCGAAAATGCAGGTACCTATTGGTGTACGTCCTATTCATCAGGAGCCAGTTCAATTAGTATCACTGTAAACATTGGCAATTTTACCGGGTTAAAATCTTTTTCGGGATTTATTGTTTCCAGCGCTCAGCAAACCTGGCTTTTTACAGGATACATCAATGTTACAGGAGTGGCTGCGCCAGTTGTCCAAACTTCATTGGCACAATATGTTTCAAACTCTTCCATGAACCTTTTCGGGAATATCAACGGGAATTATGGAAATACGACTTATTATTTTGAATATGGCCTGTCAACAGGATATGGCAGTCAATCATCTACATCAACCTTAAGCCCTGTAAATGGGAGTACCTCTGTCAATAAGGTTATTTCGGGATTGTCGCAAAATATTGAATATCATTACAGGCTCGTGGCATCAAATCAGGCAGGTACAACCTATGGCGCTGATGCAACTTTTGTGATTAACGATCCTATCACACTTAACAGTCCCGGAAGTTCTGTTTCCCCAGGACCGGTGTTAACAACTTTGGCACCGGTTTTCTCATGGAACCCGATTACCGGTGGGAATGGTTATGTTTTGCAGATAGTCAAAGTCTCAAATAATTCAGTCGTTTTCAATGAGAATATAGGTAATGTTACTTCATTTCCATTGGCTGCGGGTATTCTGTCTGCATCAACAGCTTACTATTGGAGAGTCGCGACCACTGTTGCAGGCTATTATGTAATTTCAGTAAACTACTATTTTCAAACCCCGTTAATAGTTTCAACCCCAACATTTGATCCTTCGGGAGGTGTTTTTACGATTGCCCAAATGGTTGCTTTAACATGCGGAACATCTGGTGCAACCATTCGCTATACATTGGATGGTACAGAACCAAATACAACATCACTGCCATATACTTCACCAATTAATGTATATACAACGATGACAGTAAAGGCCAAGGGCTTTTTAACAGGCTATGTCGCAAGTAATGTTGGATCCGCATCATACACCATCAACATCCCGGTTTTGTGTGATTTTCCTGATTGCAATTCAACCATAAACTGTGGTAATCCCGGCTATGCTGCAGAGACCTATCTGGCAACGCAGTACCTCTGTACCCATCATATTGTTGAAGGGGTAAATGGCTATGCTCAGCCAGACAACGATATTTTGCGCCAGCAATTGGCTAAAATAGCGCTTCTTGGCATTTATCTGGACGGGAACAACCTGCCAGTTACCTTGCCATCTGATTATTTTCCAAGCCCTTACAACGATTTGCAAAATACAGCCACCTACTATTACCGGTATGCAAAAGCTTTGCTTTACCTTCAAGATAACAACGATGTAAACGGGATTACTCCTTTTGACAGGGATCGGTATAACTTCTATCCTTCCAATTATATTGTCAGAATTCATGTGCTCAAAGTATTGCTCGAATCATTTAATATTCCGCCGGACAACACTGGGCCAAGCCCATTTCTTGATGTTCCGACAACTGATCCAAACTATGGCTATGTCAAGGCAGCGGCGAATCTTGGGATTGTAAATACAACCAATGATTATTTCTATCCAACCACCAATTGCACCAGGGGTCAGGCATTTATTTTTCTCTACCGGATACTTTCTCTCATCAATTCCGGGCAGCTGAACGCCCCTAATCCGCAAAGTACCGATTTTTTCTACCCCGGACTTTACTCCCCTTATGCCCTGGCTGGAACGAAGAACCAGGAAACCGGAAACTTCAATCATTATACAAAGACCAGTTTCAGCATGCCCGGTAAAAAATTGTCCCTGGATTTCGGATTCTCCTATAATTCATACTTAACTGAACTTCAGGATGAGTTCTTTCCAGTGCAGCCCCTTGGTTCCGGATGGTCACATTCGTATAATTCATATATCGTTTTTGTACCCGGTACAACTACATCAGAGGACCGGTGGATAGCAAACTGGCCGGATGGAAGTTCAAATGTCTACTATAAAGAGAACAACTATTATCGGCGTGAAACAAAAGGTGTTTATGATACATTAATCTACAATACATCCCTTAAATTCACCATTGAAACGAAGGATAAGGTAAGTTTTTGCTATCAAAAGATCAGTTCAGACGAAATAGCTTTTATGCTCACCTCCATAACCGACAGAAACGGTAACACCATCACTATCTCTTATATTCCGGGTCCGACTGTGTCATGGTTCGGCATCAATAAACCGACAAGAAAAATTTACTCGGTCAGCGATCCTTCCGGAAGATCCTTGAATTTTAATTATACACCAAGTTCATCATCCCTTTTGACTGGTGTGACTGATCCGTTGGGACGGAACATTTCTTTTTCTTATTCAAATGGATTGCTGTCATCATCAACGGATGCCAAAAATCAGGTTACCTATTATGAATATGGATCAACACGCATGGAATTCAATCTGTTAAAAACAATTACACTGCCCAAGGGGAATACGGTTAATAATACCTATACACAACGGAAACTTTTGTCGACCAAGTACAATTCCAATTCTCCTACAACGATCGCATTGAATACGGCCAATTATGCCATTCCAAATTCAAATGAATTTCTGAAATCAACAGTTGTTGATCCTGCCGGTGTGGTTCAAAAATTTGACTTTAATTCTTTGGGTCAGCCAACCCATGCATTTGGCAATATCGCAACTGATATAAGTTGCTCGTATGGCAATCCATCACATCCTACCTTGCCAGGAACTGTTGTAAACAATAAAAATGGAATTTCCGCAGTAATTACGTATGATCCCAAAGGAAATCCTTTGCAGGTTGTTTCACAGGGCGGAGGAATATCCATTACCGAAACATATCAGTACAACAGTTTCAACGATGTTACGCAATATACTGACGGGAAAGGCCAAACTACATATTACACCTATAATTCAACAGGGAACCTTAGTCAGATTAAAGATCCCCTGGACAATACCGTCAATATAACAAATAATACCGCCGGACAAATAGTCAGTATGGCTAATCCAGTCGGTGTCATTACAAATATGGGTTATAATACTTATGGAAACCTGAATTCAGTTTCATTGCCCATTTTGGGTGTATCTTCTTCCTCAGTCTATGACGCAGCAAGCCGGTTAATCTCGACCACAAATTTTTCGGGCCAGGTTACTTCCTATCTATACGACAACAACGATAATTTGACGAGGGAAACCAATGCGTTGTTATTCCAGAGGAATAATACATTCGATGCAAATGATAATCTGACCGTAATTTCAAACGCAAAGGAAATTCCGACAAATATGACTTTTGATGCGTATGACAGGCTAACAGGGGTCAGTTTTGCAGGTTCTGCCAAATCATATTCCTATAATACCAATGGAACGCAAAATACCTATACAAATCCCAATGGGCATATATTCACCTATTCCTATGATGCAGCAGGCCGGATCACTTCCGACGGATATGCTGCCTACTCTTATGATGCTACAACCGGCAGTTTAAAAACAATTGTTAAAGATGGCAAAACCCTGACCTATAATTATGATGGACTGAACAGAGTGTCGAGCATTTCCTTTAATGATTTTACCGGCAATACAGTTTTCTACACCTACGATAACAACAACAACCTGACTACCATGCAATATCCCGGAAACAGGACTGTAACTTACACCTACGATGCAATCAACCAGTTGACCCAGGTTTCAGACTGGAACAATACCATAACTACTTACAGCTATCGGCCCGACGGACAGCTTTCATCCATGACTTATCCCAATCTGGTGAAATGCATCTATTCTTATGACAATGCCGCACGTATGACAGGAATTGCCTTTAAGAGAAACAATGGCTCCGGAAGCACAATTGCTTCCTATACCTTTACCTTGGATAATCTTGGCAATCACACGCAGGAACAAATTACTGAACCATATACTTATTATCCTGCCAAATCGGCAGAGTCGGTCAATTATTCATATAACGATGCAAACCGTATCCTGACTGCGGGAGGTACAAGTTTCTCCTATGATAACAACGGAAACACACTGTCGAAAACCGGCTATAACTATACTTATGATTATAAGGACAATATTACCAGTATCTCGGGCAATTACAGTCAAACCTACGAGTATGACGGGCTGGGAAACCGTAGAAAAAAAGGAAACACCCGTTTCGTTCTCGACATTCTGGGTATGAGCCGATTATTAATGGAGACAGATTTGACCGGTAATGTGCAAAACTATTACATCTATGGGTTGGCACTTATTTCCCGGATAGCTTCATCCAATGCAACAAGTTATTATATAAGCGATTTCCGGGGAAGTATTGTGGCAATGACCGATGCCACTGTCACAGCTAATATAACTCATCAGTACCAGTATGATGATTTTGGAAATATCACCCAGGTTTCTGAGGCAAATTCCAATCCTTTCCGCTTCGTTGGAAAATATGGTGTCATGTATGAAGACGGTAAAAATTACTTTATGCGGGCGAGATACTATGATCCTCAAATCGGGCGATTTTTGAGTGAGGATCCTGTTTGGGGAACTAACAGGTATGTTTATTCGGATAATAATCCGATCGGGAAATTTGATTTATCCGGACAAGTTGATTCATGGTGTACAGAAATAACAGCTGGGTATTTGAATTGGACAAGAGACAATTGGAATGGAGATGCAATTACCTGGGATAATGAGGAAAATCCTGTTATGCGCAACAACGGATTTACCCAAATTACAGCCGATGAACTGAAAAACAGATACTCAATATGTGGTAAAAATCCTTTTGAAAAGGAAAATGACATTGTATTTATTTATAATAACTGGAAACCTAACACAGTTGCAGGTCATGTTGCAATTGTTCGGAATATTGGATTAAATAAAAAAAACGAAATATATTATGAACGTTTAGATAATGTTAGGAAGGATAGTGAATTTAAAACACGTGCTGTTCAATATGATGGCTATTATAATAAAGGGGGTAAATATGTATTTGCAAAATTAGATGGTAGATGGACAAACAGCATGGTTTTACAACCTATTCAGCAAATTACAATATGGTTTAAACCGAAGCAATATCAATGCAAATAATAAAAAAACAGCATGTCGGTTAGTGATTAAGTGTTCATGCAAATAATGAAACAGCTGAAATTCAGAGTTGGTAAGGCTGTAAATTTTTTTGTAATTAATCTTTACAAACGATAAGAAAAATGAAAAAAAATGCTTTCTTTTTGTTGTTGATCATCACAATTAATGTCGGAGGACAGAATATATACCAGTACGATTTGTTAAACAGGGTAACTTCTGTGGTACTATCAAATGGCAATCAGATTCAATACAATTACGATGCCCTGGGCAACCGCATTGCCAGAACTATCACCTATACCCGACCTCCTGTACAATCATTTGTCAATGTTACAGTAAGCACCGGCCAGGCAAAGTGTTTTGAAGCAGCCCAAACACTGTCAATAGCTGGCAATGGAACTACTTTTCTGGTACAGAGCGGAGCCAATGTAACCTTGGTTGCGGGTCAGAAAATCTCCCTATTTCCAGGTACGACCTCACAAAATGCAGGATATTTGCATGGGTATATCACGACAAACGGACAATTTTGTGCTATTCTGAAAAGTGAGAATACCGGACCAACCGCGAAGGAAAATGATCAGGCAACTGCTCCTGAAGAAACTGGCCTTTCTTCATCGGGAGATGTCTCCTTTAAAGTTTTTCCCAATCCGACAACAGGTGTTTTTACACTTGATTTGTCTGATGACCCGAATGGTACCCTTGTTAACGTTCAAATATATAATCTTACCCCGTGTATTATCATTGAAAAGAACATTTATAAAGGTAAACTTCATGAATTCTCCCTGGCCGGTCAGATACCAGGTATGTTTCTGGTACGTGTTACCCAACTGGGTGAAACCGGATTAATGAAGATTATAAAATATTAATCTCTTTATCAGCAAAATCCACATGATAGCATTGACTGGTTCCTGCCGATAAATTTTCAGGAGTCTGGGGAAGTGTCTTGGGAAAATTCGGAACATTATCTGTTGAAAACCTGATTATACTTTATCTTTGCACTGCAAAAATAAGGATAACCGGATGGCTGTTTATGTCAAATCATACAAAATATGGGCACCATTAAAACAAATATAAAATTATCAAATCCAAGAATTCCTGAAATTCAATCAATTGAAATGGATTGTCTGGTCGGTACGGGGGCACTCCATTTGTGGATCACAGAAACGCAGGCGATACAGTTAAAATTGGAGGAATTTGAAAAGCGTCCTGTCACTATTGCCGATGTCAGCGTACATCAGGTACCTTATGTGGGACCGATAAAAATTGACTGGCACGGAAGGGTCAGTTTTTCCGGGGCAATGGTTTTGGGTAATCAGTGTCTGCTCGGTGCTATTCCAATGGAAGATATGGACATTATGGTCCATCCCGCCAGACAATGTGTTATCGCCAACCCATTACACCCGAATGTTCCGGCATCTGTGGCTTATTAAGGGGTGATTTTTCCAAATAAATTTTCCATGAAAAAAACAGTTTTAATCTTGATGATTGGTTGGATCACAGTTCAACTGCAGGCGCAAAACTATATCGGCTTACAGGTAGGTTTCCTTGGAACCCACACCAGTATTGCGGAATATGAACGGATAGAACGCAATGATTATCTGTTGGATTCGGTTACACTGTCTCAAAATGTGGGATCTGTTCAGGTTGCCTTGAACACAGATATCGGCCTTGGTAAAAACTTCTTTTTGTCAACAGGCTTCCACTATTCCAGCAAAGGATTGGCGAATATTACTTTTGTCGATAATAAGGGCTGGCCCTGGTCAACACCTGCCCGCCAGCAATACGTGGGCCTGTCGATGCTTATTGGATACAAACTGCCTCTGGGGCAGAGTAAGTTCGCATTGCAGGCTGCCACCGGTCCACAGGTCGATTTTGCCATTGGGACTCCTAATGGCGGAGCACTCTATTCCGGGCTTTATTACAGGTTTTTTCTGCCTTTTTCACGGTTTAACGAAGTAGATCTGTCGTGGATTGGTGAAATAGGGTGTTCCTATAAACTAGGTCCCGGGGATCTGATGATAAAAGCAACATATCAATACGGACTCAGTGATGTGCTTGAAGATGCATACATCGTTTCTCGGAGTATGTCGTTCGGAATCTCAGCAGGCTATTCTTTCAAGCTATAACTATTTTGAATCTGTATAAAACCGGATCATCTTTTTAATGGCAGCCATACAAGCCGGGCAGAATGACTTCGCTTCATTGCTCTTCATCCGGCAGTCCATTTGCGGACTGTAGATCCCTTTTGAAAGGTAACCGCCCCCCTCGAACATACCTGTTACTCCTTCGTATTTATTCTCCCGAGGCGTAGGTATTGGGGTATCTGCTCTGATCATACCTTTCCATTTTGAGGCGAAGTCCACATCCGTGGTGATATTCGGTTCCCATGGCTCAAATTTGAGATTATAATAGTCAGAGTAGGTAACTTCGGAGTTGTAATATTCATCGGCCAGACCGGCAAACTCATGTCCGAATTCATGAATGGACACAATGTTTGAGAGTTGATGGTCCACCGTGCTTTGTCCGTAATGATTGTAGAATCCTCCACCTCCATAGCGCTTGCTGTTAACCAGCACGAAAATTACATCATAAGGCACATTTGCTGCAATATCGTAAATTGTTTTGGTATCGGATGTTGTCAGGTACCGATCCATATCGAATGTGTAAAAACTGCTGTGGATATTGGTGTTAACATAAATGTCCTTTCCCGGGATTGTTACACCGGATTCATCCGACGGGGATTCAATGGCGTAAAAATTAAACTGACTCGAATCACTGATGTATGGTTCGACCGACAAAAAATAGTTGCTGATCCGTTTTGCATCAGCCTGGAATTTATCCATCTCCAGGGTGGTGTACCCCTCAGCCAGGAAGGCGACATCTACATGATTCTGAGGGTCGCCTGAATCCCTGATTTTCGTAAATTTATAGGGATGGATGTTTTCATGGCCGATGAAATAATCGGTGGGATTGATAAACCGCTCGAACAGCAACTCAAATTGATTGGTTTCATGTGATCTTTTTTCGATAACAAAGCGAATGGTATTCTTCGGAAAAGGCAATACAGCTGTCATCGGATAGGCGCGTTTCATCTTTTTAGCCTCTTCGGTGCCTTTCCATTCCTGGAACAAGGTACTGAACCCACGTGAGAACAACAGTCTTTTTGTGGAGGAATCGTAGGCTGCATATCGGTAACTGCCATAGTCGAACTGATCTGTAAGGTTCTTATGCGGACCTCCCCAGTAAGGCTCCTGGGCCATGCTGACAAAATAGGCAATTTCCGAAGTGACATCACCTGCCAGAAGGTAATCAATTCGAAGTGTTCCGGAGTTGAAATATTCATCAAAAGAAATTGGTCCATTCACAAAGCTGGCATTTGCAGCCATTGCAGCAGACTGGCTTTGTGCAACACTGCTGAGGTTGGGAACCATCCCAAAACAGCAGAGAAGCAATAATAGAATCGGTGATTGTTTCATTTTCTGTTATTTTTATTCAGAAATTCAATATTTGTTAAATTAACTATTTTGATTTGACCTGTACTACAATCATTCCCACCAGCATCAGCGTACAACCGATCAGCATCCGGGTGGTAAATTGTTCATGAAGGATAAGCCAGCCACCAACCACTGCAAAGACAGCTTCAAGGCTTAGAATGATCGATGCATAAGCAGGATGAGCAGTTTTCTGGGCAATAACCTGTAATGTATAGGCTACGCCCACAGACAAAATCCCGCCATAAGCGATTGGCAGCCACGCTTGCATGATGGAAGCAAGGTTCACCGGCTCAATAGCAAAAGCAATGATAAGGTTCAGGAGTGCACAGATGGTAAACTGGATAACTGCCAGCAGAAAGCTGTTCATCAGGGGCGACAACCATGCAATAAACAGCACATGAAAGGTGAAGATGATTGCGCAGTACATAACCAGCTTATCGCCCGGGCCGATGGTAAAACTGCTTGTCATGGTGAGCAGATAGAGACCCGCCACCGAAAGAACTGCTCCAATCCACATGGAGATATGCGAACGCTGACCGAATAGCAAACCCACCACCGGGACAAAAACCACATACAATCCTGTGATAAACCCTGCTTTACCTGCCGTGGTTAGCTGTAAACCGAGTTGCTGAAATGCAACCCCGCCAAAGAGAAAAAGCCCTGTCATAAGGCTTCCAATGATAATTTTACGCCGGTCGGAGGGATGTGACGCATTGATCAAAGGTTCCTTTTTTGAAGCCGCGAAAAACAGGAAAGGTAACAGAACGATCGTACCCAGGGCAAACCGCACGCCATTATAGGTATAGGGGCCAACATAATCCATCCCGATGCGCTGGGCCACAAAAGCAAAACCCCAGATAACGGCTGCCAGAAGCAGTATAAGGTCTGACCGAAGAGTGGCTTTATACATCGTAAATCGTAAATCCCAAATCGTAAATTATTCTACGCATATTTCATCCGCAAACACCCATGCCTTGCCACCTGCTCCCGCATGCCACGTCGGACAAATCTCACGGTTTTTGGCTGTAACCTTTATGTAGCGGGATTTAAGGCTTTTGAGGGCAAGTGAAAATTCTTTGGTAAATGTGCCAACCTTTTTTTCATCCATATCGTTGGGAATGGTCGATAATTTTGTGAATGACACACCATCAACCGATGACCACCATGTAACCTCTGTGGGCATAAAAATCCAGGCTTCCTGATCCTGGATGCACCCCAGAGAGAGTTTATGGATGGGTTGTACGCTTCCGAGGTCGACTACGGCCTCAATATCAACACCTTCGTATCCCTGCCATGCACCGGTCCGGAAGTTATCCCCACCCCGGAGAAAATCGATCAGAGCGAGATCTCCCCCGGCTGAATACTGGCCTGCATATTTTGTATTCAAGCTGATTTTGCGGTTCTTTGGAATCTGGACAAACCTTGCTTCAACAGGTAAACTTTTCTGTAACTCTTTGCTGATAGAAAACGCACGGAGTGTGGCTGTTTTGCGTAAAACGAACGGACGCAGATAAATGGCCGATTTTACGGTTGGTTCAGACCCGTCAAGGGTATAGTGGATATTTACGCCGGTAAGGGCGCATGAGAGCGCCACCACCGTCGAATCCATAAAAGTATGATTCCCCTGGTGCACCGATGGCACAGGTGTGATGCCATATTCGGAGATGAAAGAATCTGGAAATCCGCCATATCCAACGCCCCATGCCTTGTTAGGTTGTGGTCCCATATTGAATACCAGCTCCCCGCCTTTCATTAAATCGTCGTGGCTGATGTAACATTTCGTATGCGGTTTCCCATTCAGACTGGCCGATTGAATATAGACATTGCGGTTGCTCAGGTTGATGGCCTTGATGGTGAATGTTTTCCCGTTCTCCAGGCTGATAGCAGCCCTTGGAAATACCGGTGAGCCGATGGCATAAATACCAGAACCCGGTGTAACGGGATAAAATCCCATCGCGCTGAACACATACCAGGCCGACATCTGTCCGCAATCTTCATTGCCTATTAAACCATCCGGGGTGTTTTTATAGAAATCGTTGCAGATCCGGTGGACCAATTCCTGGGTTTTCCATGGGATCCCTGCATAATCATAAAGATATGCCATGTGATGGCTTGGTTCGTTGCCATGGGCGTATTGGCCGATAAGTCCGCTGATGTCGGCCTGTTCACGGCCTGTGGTTTTTGAATCGGCAGCAAACAGGTCGTCCAGTTTCATGGCAAACTTGTCACGACCGCCCATCAGCAGCATCAGTCCGCTAAGGTCCTGGGGAACGTAAAAGTTGTATTGCCAGGCATTGGCTTCGGTGTAGTTGAAATTAACTTCTGCAGGATCGAACGGTGTAAACCAGGTTTCATTGGACTTGGCACGCATGAACCCCGTGATACGGTCATAAACATTCTTGTAATTCTGGGCCCGGATGAGATAGCGTTTGTAATCATCCGGTTTTTTCAACGAATTGGCCATCATGGCGATACACCAGTCATCATAAGTGTATTCCAGTGTTTTGGATACAGATTCACCTTCACGGTCGGCTGGAATGTAACCCTTTGTTTTGTAATATTTAAGACCCAGATGGTCCTGCTCGGCACTGTGCTTCATCGCAGTAAATGCTTTTTCCCCATCAAACCCGCGGATTCCCTTCAGCCAGGCATCTGCAATAACAGGAACGGCATGATAACCGATCATACATCCTGTTTCATTCCCTGAAAGTTCCCATACCGGCAGCATCCCGCCTTCATCGTATTGCCGGAGGAAAGTGTTCACAAAGTCATTGACTCTTTTGGGTTCCAAAATCGTATAGAGCGGGTTGGCGGCACGATAAGTGTCCCATAAGGAGAAGACCGTGTAGTAGTCAAATCCTTCGGCTTTGTGGACCAGAAGATCGCGGCCACGGTACTGACCGTCAACATCGCTGTAAATGTTCGGCTGTAGCATCGTATGGTACAGGGCCGTATAAAAAACTGTTTGCTGCTCCTGAGTGCCATTTTCCACCTTGACTTTACCGAGGGCTTTATCCCAAACCAATGATGCCTGGTTGGAAATGGAGTCGAAATTCCATCCCGGGATCTCAGCTTCAAGGTTTTTACGCGCCCCTTCAATGCTCACACCTGAGATGCCAACCTTTACGAGAATCTGCTCATTGCCATTGCCGGAAAATGTGAGGACAGCTTTGAGATTGTCGCCATTTACCTCTTGTAAAACCGATGATAACTGTTCGCCGGATGCAAGAGAATAGGATGTAAATGGCCTGGAAAACTTCGCCACGAAGTAGATCATCTGCCTGGATGCCCATGCCCGGGATACCCTGAAACCCTCAATTTCATCATCTCGGGTAACCTTTAATCCCGACTCAAGCACCTTGTCGCGATGTTTTAAATCAATTACGATATTTGCCGGAACGGACCCCTGATAGGTGTACCGGTGAAACCCGGCTCTGGCGGTAGCAGTGAGTTCAACCTTGACTTTATTTTTCAGCAGCTGAACCTGGTAAAAACCGGGCGTTGCCACCTCATCTTTCTTACTGAAAGAGGAAGCATAGCCATAATCTTTTAGATTTACTGGTCCTGAAACCGGCATAACAAGAATATCACCATAATCAGAACAACCGGTCCCGCTCAAATGGGTATGGCTGAATCCATAGATCACCGAATCACTTCCGTGATAAGCGGAACAACCATCCCACCCCTCGAGACGGGTATCCGGACTTAGTTGAACCATCCCGAATGGCAGGCATGCCCCGGGAAACGTATGCCATGACCGCCGGTACCAATAAACGGGTTGACATAAGTGTTAAGTGACAGCGGCTTTAGCGCCTGAACTGCACAGAACAAACCTGCCATCAGGAAGATCAGCAGAAATAGGATGGAATACTTTATTTTGTGCATATCTGAAATTATTTTATTTGTTTCTGTCTTTTACCTCACTCACCCCTCTCTTCAGGGAGAGGGCTCCCCCCTTATCCCTGAGGAGAAGGGGCCGGGGGTTGAGGTGCTTTTTCCATCAGGGGCCGGGGGTTTAGGTGCCATTCCCTTGATACGGCCCGCGCTGAGGTCCCTCAATACGAATCTATCAGGCTTTTCACAACAATCAAATCGGCCATTTTCGGATTCTTTTTCGTGGTAGTAAATTGAATATCCACCGATTCACCCGGTAACATGTCGAAATAATTATCAGAAAAATCACCCTTTACGGAAGTTGAAAGACAAAGGTTTTTAACAAGTTTATCACAGGTAAGACGGATACTATAACCCGAAGGTGTTTCGGTAACTTTTTTGTCAATTTTAGCAACCGGCAGTTCCAGGTCTTTTGGTGAAACAAAATACATGGTGTTTTTTGTCTTCATAAAAGTAAGTCCGACACCTTTGAGGGTTACCAGCAGCAACAACTCTTTCGGGTTAAGGTTGCCCACCAGTGCTGATTGCAGTGTATCATAATAAACCAGCGAGGTATTGGCAGGAATATCAACGGTAAATCCTTCATCAGAATAGAGGTTCCCGTTAAAATCAAGCAATTTCACCGTCATGGTGGCCCGGTTGAATTCGGCATCATTGGAAGAGATATAAACCTTGATGTGCCCGTCCTCCACGACAGGGGAGATGAGTATTTCATCAAAAACAGCGGGAAGTGCATATTGAAGAGCCTTCTTTTTTCCGAAATAATCGCGGGATGACCATGAAACAACAGGCCAGCAGTCGTTCAATTGCCAGAACATGGTTCCCATGCAATAAGGTTTGGCGCGGCGATGTGCCTCAATGGCCGTGATGATTCCCTTTGATTGTAAAAGCTGACTCACGTAGGCATACGACTCAAGATTCTTTGGTTTTTTGTAGTCTCGCAACAGATATTCATCAATGGTTTCATATCCTGTAGGATGTTTTTGATGTGCTTTCATCACCGGGGATCCAAGTGTACGGTCTTCGGGGGAAGTGAACTTTTTAATGGTCGAATATTCAGGAAAACTTTGGAAACCATATTCCGACATAAACCGGCCCACCTTCTTTTCATAGTTCAGAAAAGGCTCTTTACCCCACCAGACACCCCAATAGTGCGAATCTCCTTCGGTAAGGCTTTCCGGGCGGCCCCATCCATGGAGGGGAGAAGAGGAAATATAAGCCCGGGCTGTATCGAACCTCCGCACATTGTTTGGCAGGATCAGGTTGAATATCAACCGGTAATTCTTGTAAACAGCTGCCGAGTCTTCGGCACTGTACCCGTATTGTTTTTGCCATCCCCAGTTTTTCCAGCCTTCTTCAATTTCATTGTTGCCGCACCATACTGCGATACACGGATGGCGCCGGAGCCTTACTATGTTTTGAATGGCTTCATCCCTGACATTGTCCAGAAATTCCTTGTTCCCGGGGTACATCCCACAGGCAAACATGAAATCCTGCCATACCATGATGCCATTTTCATCGCACAGGTCGTAGAAAATGTCATTCTCGTAAATCCCACCGCCCCACACTCGAAGCATGTTCATGTTGGCTGCTCTGACATCATGGATGAGTGCCCGGTATGCAGAGTCCTTTACCCGGGGCACAAAGTTATCCTGTGGAATATAATTGGCTCCTTTGATAAATGTAGGGATCCCATTGACCCTGAAATAGAATGATTTGCCCACAGAGTCTTTTTCCTGAACAAGTTCAATGGTACGCAGTCCGATCTTCTGGCGGCCTTCACCGGCAAGCCGTCCATTGAAATAAACTTCATATCCGAAATCGTAGAGGACTTGATTTCCCATACCATTGGGCCACCAACGTTTTGGATTTTTTATCGAAAAATCGCCCCTGATCACGTTCGGGCCTTTATTAAGAATGACCGCCTGCCGAAGTATTTCAGTGGTATCAAGAAATATCCTGATATCTGCAGAATCGCCCAATTCAGAGAACATGGTAAATTGTGCCGCAATATTGGCGATTGAATCGGTCAGTTTTTTCTGGATAAACTGAACCCCAAGCACATTCACGGCATTCCATTCACGGATATAAATCGGACGCCAGATTCCGCTGGTGACCAGTTTGGGCCCCCAATCCCAGCCAAAATGATATGCCGCTTTGCGGCAAACCACCTTTTCATCGCCGGGCAGTTTGAAGGGTAATTTGTCGTATGCCGCTTTATTCTGAGGGATGATGGCCGGGAATTGAATACGTAGCGTATTTGTGCCAATGTGAAGAAAACGCTTGATGTCGACATACCATTCGCGGAACATGTTATCGGCCACCAGAATGAGTGAGTCATTGAGGTAAACGTTCGCATAAGTATCGAGTCCTTTGGAAACCAGGTCAATATGCCGCCATGCAAAATTATGTTCAGCATACTGGAAGGTTTTCATATATTCCCAGCCTACCTCGCCAATCCATTGAAGTTTTGATTCATTGTCCCGCAGATAGGGATCCGGGATCATGTTATTACGCATCAGGTCAAGATGGACAGTTCCAGGTACCTTTGCGGGAAACCATTCTTTGGTTCCGGCCCTTCGGAATTTCCATCCCCCGTCGAGTTCAAATGTGTTGATATCCTGCGAAATAAGCGATTCAGAACAGAGTATTACTAATCCAAGGATGATCGAAGAAAGATAACGGTTCATAGGGAAGCAATTTTATACGGCAAAATTATCATTTTCCTGCTTACGATAGGGGTAAAAAGTGAAAGACCATGGCTTGTTGCACCATTGTTTATTGTATGATTAATTCCTCAATTGGTTTACTTTGCGACCGGTCTGGCAGTATTTTTACTGATAGATCCGTTCTCGGATGCATTTCACCATCCCCAGGTTTGAGATGAGTCAATTTTTATTACATTTGCCTGTGAGGTGGTATTATTCTTAATTATACCTGCTTGAAACACTGGTTGGCATCTTGACCCAGGCAAATAATCAGTTAATATAAATTGTACCTTTGCATGATGATAAAAACCTCCGGCAATAGTTATGTATCTGCTTTTCAGCATGTTTATGTAGAATTTATTCAGATGCTGTGGATATCTGGGGGAATAGGGAAGAAACATTTAACCGAAGACAAATCATGAAAAGAAGACTGAAAATTTTTGCATACACATTACTCATAACTACCTTAATCACAGGCTGTGTAAAAGATTCTGATCCACCCTACAATCCGGCAGGGCCTTATGCCAACGGGGCTTTCATCTCCAACGAGGGTACCTTTGGACAGGCCAACGCCTCAGTAAGCTTTTACGATTTTGCCGGTGACAGCGTCAGAAATTCAATTTTTGCCACTGTAAACAAACGTCCGCTGGGGCAATTATTGCAGTCTGTATATTATACCAACGGGAAAATATATATGATGTTAAACCTTTCAGATACGGTGGTTGTGGCCAATACCGATTATTTTAAAGAAGCAGGCACAATCTCCGGGCTTAGTTCACCACGCTTTATGGCCTCTTACAATGGAAAAGGTTATATCACTCAATGGGGTGAAAACGGGGTGGTAAAAGTGGTTGATCTCAGTTCAAACAATGTGCTCAGAACAATTAAGGTTGGAATGGGGCCTGAACAGGCCATTTATGCAGGCGGTAATATTTTGGTATGCAACGGTGGCGCTTATGACCATGACTCAACTGTTTCGGTGATAGATCCTGTAACAGATAAAGTCATTCAAACGGTTGTTGTAGGTGACAACCCGAAAGAAATGGTTGTTGACAGAAACAACAACATCTGGGTGCTGTGTTATGGCTATATCAAATATGACGGATCGTTCAATATTATCCTCGAAACTCCTTCAAAACTGGTAAAATTATCGGGTGATACCTATCAGAATGTTGGCGAATACCTCATTTCAGCAACCCAGCACCCACAACACATTGATATCAGCAAGGATAAATCAGTCGTCTACTTCGGTGGAGGATTCGGGTATGCCGGCATTTATGCCATGGATGTTGCATCGTTGGTGATCCCGGCTACCCCCCTGATCGATGGGAGTAAATTTTTCTACGGATTCAATGTCAATCCTGCAAACGGTGAAATATTTGCATTGGATGCCACTGATTTCACTACTCCCGGAATACTTCGCAGGTATTCAGCCCAGGGAAGCCTGATTAAACAGTATACTGCAGGGGTTGCTCCGAATGGAGTACTTTTCAGATAAAAACAAATGCTTTTTTGCCGTTCTTTCGAAGTCTTTCTCAATATTTTCTGTTGTATTCAAGTTACTAACTAATCCTAAACCTATGAAAACATTCTTCTACGGCCTGTTTTCAAAAACAAGCCAAATCGCTGACTTCCTGAATACCAGTTTAAATAATGGTGATGTCAAGGGACATTTTGCCTGTAACGGATATCAATCCGCAACGCGTGGTAACCGACAATTGCATATACACAGCAGACTTTACAATGTTGATGAAATTCAAAGCAGGTTATCTTATTCCTCTGAAAATCCTGCTGAACTGATTTTTGAATTGTTCGACAGGGAAGGGGTTCGTGGATTCAGGCAACTGAATGGTAAATTTACCATTGTGATCATGGAACCCGGCAAGACGATCATTGTACGTGACCGGAATGGTGAAGGGCGAATGATCTTTTTCACCAAAGACTATTTTACCGATTCCTATCATGGCTTAAAAGATTTTAAGAATTTCATTGCAAAACCTGATCTGACCGGAATCACCACCTTTCTGAAGATTGGTTATATCCCTGCACCGGGTACTTCATTGGAGGGAGTGAGTAAAATTCCTGCCGGTGAGATTTTAATTGCTTCGTCAGATGGTTTCAGATTTGAAAAATTATTTGATTACGATGAGATTTTACATGCTGAACGCAAAGAGATTGCCCTGAAGGATGCGATTGATCAATACAGCGCACTGCTGAAACAATCGCTCAGGAGAAGGATTCATGGTTTTGAAACAGTTGGGGCCTTGCTCAGTGGCGGGTATGATTCGGGTGGCAACATTGCCTTACTGCGCGACGTTCATGCGGGAACCATTAAAACTTATTCAATCGGGTTTAAGGATAATCCTGCATCAGAATTGCCTTACGCGAAGATGATGGCCGATAAATTCGGTGCAGTGCACCATGAATACCTGATGGATGGAACCGAAATAGAATTCTTACCGGATATCATCGACTATATGGGCGACCCGTTTTCCGAATCGGGGTTTATGCTCAACCATTCGGCCATGAAAATGGTGAGTGGCGAAAACCTCCCTGTTACAATCGGAGGGGATGGAAACGATCAGTATTTCGGAGCAGGGGTCAGGGAAACGGCTTTACATTACAAAATGCAGCGGACAGGGCTTAAACCCTTTTCTGTTTTGTTTGATAAACTGAGCGACAACAGCCTGTTTGATCATGATAACCTCTCTTTCAGGGTTCATTTCCAAAACCAGAAGATTTTAAAGGTAATGGAACCTGAAACGTTTGGATTTCATGATTATCAGCTAAACCGGATGTTTGATATGCCGAATATTCCGAACCATGCATACCTCAACGACATCCCTTATAAATTCAACAGCTATGACGAACTGTTCCTCCAACGTAACTATTATTTGCACCTGAGGCATTCGGTCAATGAGGTGATCATCTTCAAAGCTTCCCGGCTTTCTGAAACATTCGGGGTGAACCTTGCTTTTTCGTATATCGACCTTGATCTATACCACTTCCTCCAACACCTGCCAATCAACCTGCGGGCAAAAGGAACTGTGAAAGAATGTATGAAAGGGCTGGGTGTAACAAAATATATTCACAAGCAATTGGTCAAGCCCATGTTGCCTGATGCTGTTACAAACCGTCCGAAACAGGGAGGTTTTTCACCACTTGAAATTTTCTTTAACAACCAGCAGCGGCGTGAAAAAATATATCATTATATCAGAAATTCTGCTTTTGCAAAATCACTGAAAAACAAAGATTACCTGAATCAGTTTTTTGCACAGTACGAAGCTTTGTCCACAGGGAAAGGATACTGGTTCTGGTACAAACAGGTGAAATCCAATCAGATGCTGAACCTGCTGATCATCACCTTATGGTGGGATAAAAATATCGGAGATAAGAAAACCGGTAAATTGTCCGATTACCTGGCCTGAGTTCTTTAGTTGAGGGTGAAATATTGAACTTTGATGGTAAGGCTCAGCGTACCGATGGCAGGTGTCTTGATTATTATTGAACCAGTAGATTCGAATAACACAGTTTGACCCGGCCCCGTAGGGGTCGAATATTGGGTGTGCCGGGCATGTAGTAATTCTAAAGGGTGCGGGGAAGCAATTTCCCAAGTCCCGAAAGAACCGTAATGACCGGAATTTTATAGCCGAAAGCAAGGGTGTCCCGGGCAACCGGGAATCTGAAGGCAGCCGTAGGCAAACATTTGTTGTGACGAACAGAAACCGGATATAAGGCCTTTCTTTCTGGGTAATTGG
>CAIQUS010000112.1 GCA_903875045.1 uncultured Bacteroidales bacterium | reverse complement strand
TGACGGGTGACGGGTGACGGGTGACGGGTGACGGGTGACGGGTGACGGGTGCATGTTAAGATAATAAGATTGATGCGAATTTACACTTGGAGAAGCAAACCCCGCATTTGGTACATAAATCCTGGTTGATAAGATGCTTTTGTTTGCGTTCGCCGGTGATGGCTTTCACGGGGCAATTTTTGAGGCAAACCATGCAGCCGGTGCATTTTTCTTCATCTACCTTATAGGTCAGTAATGGTCTGCAGACTTTTGCAGGACACTTTTTGTGGTTTATATGGGCTTCGTACTCATCTCTGAAATATTTGATTGTCGTAAGTACCGGGTTTGGCGCAGTTTGTCCAAGGCCGCAGAGTGAATTATCCTTGATCTGGTAAGCGAGCTCTTCAAGTTTTTCAAGATCTCCTGCCTTACCATATCCAGTGGTGATACGATGGAGTATTTCAAGCATGCGTTTGGTTCCCATCCTGCAGAAGGTACATTTTCCGCAACTCTCCTTGCAGGTGAAATCGAGAAAGAATTTGGCAACATCGACCATGCAGGTGGTTTCGTCCATCACGACCATCCCGCCTGACCCCATAATGGCACCTGTGGCATTCACTGAGTCGTAATCAACAATGGTATCGGATAAAAATTCGGGAATACAGCCACCCGAAGGACCGCCCATCTGAACTGCCTTGAATTTTTTATTGTTCTTGATACCCCCGCCAAGTTTGAAAATAACATCCCGGATGGTCATTCCCATCGGAACCTCAACCAATCCTGAATGCTGCACTTTACCAGCCAGTGCGAATACCTTGGTCCCCTTACTTTTTTCTGTGCCATACCGGGCATACGCTTCTGCCCCATGGATGATGATCCAGGGAATATTTGCGAAGGTTTCAACATTGTTGATGTTGGTGGGTTTCTTCCACAATCCGGAAACAGCAGGAAAAGGCGGACGTTTTCGTGGCATTCCCCGTTCTCCTTCAATGGAGGCGATGAGGGCGGTTTCTTCGCCACACACAAACGCGCCGGCGCCTTCCTTAATATAAATATTGAAGTTAAAATTTTCTATTCCAAAGATGTTATTCCCAAGGTATCCTTTGTCATGCGCCTGTTTAATGGCGATATTCAGCCGTTTGATGGCCAGTGGATACTCTGCACGGCAGTAGATCACGCCCCCTGTGGCTTCAATGGCATAAGCCGCAATGATCATTCCTTCAAGCACAGAATGCGGATCACCTTCAAGAACCGAACGGTCCATGAAGGCACCGGGATCACCTTCATCGGCATTGCAGATCACATATTTTTCGGCAGATTTGTTTGCATTTGCAAATTTCCATTTCAATCCGGTCGGAAAACCACCGCCACCACGACCGCGTAGTCCTGATTTAAGAATGGTGTCGATCACTACCTCGCGCCCGGTTTTTTCTCCGGCAATTTTTTTGATGGCCTTGTAACCATCGCGCGATTCATATTCTTCAATGGATTCGGGATCCATATACCCGCAATTGCGCAATACAATCTTTACCTGGGCGCCCATGAAATCGTTCTCGGGAGCATCGAAGAGATCGGTATAAACAATGTAATCACGGATCGGATCCTGCTGGTTGATATGTTTTTCAATGACCTCAACTGCCCTGTCGGCATCAACCTCCCCGTATAGGTAAGTGCCGGTTTCATCGGTAATCTCCACCAACGGTTCGCGATAGCACATACCCACGCAACTGGTTTTTTTAAGCAGGAAATCGAGTTTGTCAGATTCTTTGAGCGCTTTTATTTTATCATAGGTCTTGTTGGCACCTGCTGCGATTCCGCAACTTCCCAGACCTACTGTAACGGTTGTAGCCATATCAAATTACGATTTACGATTTACGATTTACGATTTACGATTTGGGAGCTAATTTCAGTTCTTCCCTGTTTTCAATTCTCAATTATTTTCGGCCAGCCGGATGTTTTTTACGATTTTGACGGCTTCGTTGCCTGTGAGCTTTCCGTAGGTTTGGTCGCCGATCATCATCACAGGCGCAAGTGAACAGCATCCGAGACAGGCGACCGATTCGAGTGTAAAAAAACGATCCTCGGTAGTTTCCCCGTCTTTCACTTTCAGCATCTCTTCAAGTGACTCGGTAATTTCAACTGCATTCTGCACATGGCAGGCTGTGCCATGACACACTTTGATAATTTTTTTTCCAACCGGATTGAGGCGGAACTGGGCATAAAAAGTGGCAACGCCGAACATATCGCTCAGCGGAATGCCTGTTTCGCGGGAAAGTTTATCGAATGCGGCTTTTGAGATAAAACCATAAAGTTCCTGAGCGGCCTGCAACAATGGGATCAGGTTCCCTTTTTTACCTTTGTGTTTAGCAATGATGGGATCCAGCAAACTGAGGTCCTGGATATCCCCATCGGTGGCATTTACATCCTTTTTGATTCTTGCAATACGCATTTTCCAATTATTTAATAAATATTACCAATTATTTTATTTTACCAGGTTATCACTGATATTCGCTTTTTCCCATCCATTCTTACCGTCAGGGGTTTATCGAATTTTACAATCGAAAAATATTCCGTTTTTCTAAGGTTTTTCCGGGCTTTCAGAACATCATAACGGATAAAACTATCCGATAATTCGGGTTGAACACAAAAATAGCCCACATTCATTGAGGTTACATTGTGGAAGAAATGCGATCCGGATGAAGCATCCAGGGGAAAACCTTCCAGGCTGGTTTCTACGATCACCTTTGCATTGCTGATCTGCGGCCAAACGACAGGAATGCCGATCCAGCGGTCGCGTGTGCCCCACCTTCCCGGGCCTATAAGAATATACTTTTTCCCTGCTTTGCCCATCTCTGAATTAATTTTGTCGATTTCAGCAGCCATCTCCACAGTTTTACCTTTATCAAAGGTATCAGGATCGACAAAAACCACCTCATCAATGTTATCAATCAGCCCATTACCCATCTCCTTTTCACAATAGAGCAGGATTTCGTCCTTGTTTACCTTGTCCATGTCGATGACGAAATCAGCGACATTTCCGATGAGTGGTTTGATTTGGAGCAGGTAAAACGACGCTTTATAATTATCATCCTTGTTAAGATCGATGGCAAATTCAATTTCCACCGGAGAACCTAGCGCCTCTTTCACCACATCAAGCACCACCTCAATGGTTTTAGCCATGGGGATGTAGTTGTATTTAAGGATATCTGCGAAGTTGACCACCCGTGGTCCCATATCGCGCAATCCGGCTGAAATACGGTCATTCTCCAGCGAGTAAACAGATGCCAGATGCTTCAGCGTACCATGCATTTCTGCATCATAAATATCAAGTTTCCGCAGGCCGGCATCTTCTCCTTCAAGCAAATTTACATCCGGCTTTTTCAGGTCAACGGCATAAAAATAGACCTGGGAACCCTTATATTGATCTTTGGCAGAATTAATTTCAAGGTTCGGATAAAGCGGTGCAAAGCGAAAAGCTTTCTCTCCTTCCACCACATACCGGCCGAGACCCAAAGCCACCACCGCAAAACCTTCCTCGGGCTTCATGTGTGCAAACGGATAGTAATTAAAGGATTGAGCAACCCCGCTGATATGGGGGTAAAACACATCCTCGTATTGGTGTCCGACCACTTCCTGAATGACGACAGCCATTTTTTCCTGTTCAATGCGGTAATTCACTGCTTCAATATAACCTTTGGCTGTTGGTGAATATACCGAAGCATACACCAGTTTGATGGCATCCATCAGCTGGTCGAGCCTGACTTTGGGGTCGGGATGATTGTTCGGAATCAGGTAGGTTTCAAAAATACCTGCAAACGGTTGATTTTGCGAATCTTCAAAAAGACCTGATGATCTGATGGCCAGCGGTTTGCTGATATGTTTTATAATGAGTTTCAGCTTACGGATCAACGTTTCGGTCAACTTTCCTTCGATAAACAGCCGTTTGATCTGATCATAATCGGGTTCATAGACAGCTCTTTCCCTCAACTTATTCCGATCGAGAAAATATTCAAATTCATCTGTCCCGATGATCGACGTTTTTGGTGTCCGGATGTTGATATTGGGAACGTGTTGTGCAAAGTCATAATTATAGATCAGGGTATTGGCAAAAGCAAGCCCCCTCCCCTTTCCCCCGAGCGCTCCATCAGTCAGGGCAAGAATGTTATGTTCATCTGTAATGCCCGACTCCTCAAAAGGGATCACCTTCCCGATGTTCTGTTCGTTTCTGAAATTCTGAATAACATTGAAAAGATATTCACGCAAAGCTGCCGGATTTTTGAAGTCGGTCACTTTGGCGGGATTCAATATTTTGGCAACCTGAATTTCTCCGCGTGCCATCAGCCACAGTGAAAAATGGTCTTTCCGGGCATGATAAAGCAAAGACTCTTCGGGAATGGTTTTCAGAAGATCTTCAAACTCTTTCAGGGATTTGGCTACGGCAATCTGCCCTCCTTCTTTGTCACGATAGATAAAATTACCGAATCCGAGATAGTGCGTGATGAAACTCCGGAACTCGACCAGCAGGGTTTCTGAGTTTTTATTTATAAACGAAGCTTTCAGTTCGTAGGCTTTCTGAGCGTTATGTTCGTCGGAGGATTGCAATACGATTGGCAGGTCGAAGAGTTCCTTCCTGGTCTGTTTTACCAGGCTGAAACCTGCCGAATCGTTTAGTTTACCGTCTTTTTTGAATTTCACATCCGAGATCAGGCACAGAATGTTATCTCTGTATTTATTGAAAATATAGATGGCTTCTTCATACGTTGAGGCCAGTAAAATTTTCGGCCGGGCTTTCAGCCGTAAAATGCGGTACAGTTCATCAGAGGTCACATCTTCGATGATGTTTTTTGTCTGCTCAAGTACGATGTTATAGAGCATCGGCATGTACAGCGAATAATACTTCGAAGAATCTTCAACCAGCAGGATCACCCTGACCATGCCAATGGTTGTATCATTTTCCACATTGATCTTATCTTCAAGATAGTTGATCATTGCGAAGAATATTTTAGAATCGCCATTCCAAACGAAAGTGCGGTCAATCCAGGTAAGTTTTTCAGGTTCTTCTTCATAAACTGCAATATCAGAATTGCTGTTAAGAAGCAGAAAAACAGGAATGTACGGATATTGGTCCTTCACTTTTTTACTCAGTTCCAGGGGGAATTTTTTATCAGAACCTATCATGATGATGATGAGGTCATAATGCTTGGTATTGAGTTGTTCCAACACTTCTTCAGTGGTGGAAACCCCGGTGATACGGGGCATGGTGCTAAGGCTGAGCGAATAAAATTCTCCAAGGACATGTTCCGAAAACCGACCCTCTTTTTCGATGCTGTATGCATCATACAGATTTGCCACCAGCAGTATTTCCTTCACCTTAAAAGGCATGAGGTCGTGATAGAGGTCACGATTGTAGTTGGTGCGGTTCAGAAAGGTTTGCAAAAGCTGTCGGCTGTATTTAACCGGGATTGACGGATCCGGTTTGGGTTCGCTGGTATCTTTTTGTGCTGTTTTCCGCAAAATGGCTTTACCTTTTACAGAATTCAGGTAACCCGTAATAATGTTTGCCAGGTTGATGATCAGGTGGCGTTCTTCTTCCAGGAAGGGACCTTCAAAAGATGGCTGAAATGCTTTCAGATAGCAAATCTGTATGTATCCATTTTGGTTATCAATGGTTTCGAATTCTTGTTTTTGGGACCATTCCGTTTCGCGAAAGGCAGGGGTTTTTACTTCTACATTTCCATATTTGATGCGGCCAACTGTATATTCAGGGTACTGCCAGGCCCTCGGTAAAATCAGACATATCTGATGCAATGCCTCTTCAATAGGCTTTCCTGTTCGAAGAATAGCTGTTGTCTGGTTGATTGCTGTCAGCTCTTTCAGACGTTCCCGGGTAATGTAACGTCCTTCGCGCCCTTTCACCCCATTGAGGTACCCTTCAATGAGGCTGGCCAGTGTTATCACCAGGTTACGCTCCTCCTTCAGAAATGGTCCTTCATCGCATTCTTTAAATTCTTTGAGATAAAAAATTTCTATTTTCCCACGGAGGTTATCGATGGTTTCAAATGCCTGATCCTGGAACCATTGGGTTTCAAGGAAACCAGGACTTGTAAATTCCATCTCTTCAAATCGAATCCGTGCAACGGCGGACCCGGGATACTGCCAGGCATCAGGCAATATCTGGCATATTTCGTAAAGGGTTTCCGGGATTGATTTTCCTGCCTTGATGATGGCGGTAGTATCATTGATTGCAGCTAATTCCTTGAGACGTTCCTGGTTATTATAAACCAGTTGTTTCAAATCAATTGCATCGGGAATAACATTCCCGGGTTTATTATTGTCGTCGGAGTTTAACATGTGGCAGCATAGGATGAAGGGCTCAAAATTAGTACTTTCTTTTCAGCTTTTTGCAACCCGGAAATGAAAAATTGCAGTGAGGTGTTACGAAGTAATCAAAATATGTATACTTTTACATAAGTAAGAAAAAACTCTTCAATTATAACGTCACCCCAATCGTAAATTGACAACCAAGACATATCAAATCAACGTTACAGGGCTGGTCCAGGGGGTAGGGTTCCGGCCTTTCGTTTACCGGCTTGCCCTAGAATCAGGCCTGACAGGATGGGTAAATAACACCAATGAAAATGTGCAGATCCGGGTTACCGGAAAACAATCGGATATCGACCATTTTCTCAACTGTCTGAAAAAGGATGCACCTCCGGTTTCCATGATTGAAAAGGTTGCCATCATGGAGGTGGAACATGAATTATTGACTGGATTCAACATTCTCCACAGCAATGATGTTTCTGATGAAGTAACCGAGATCAGCCCCGATATTGCTGTTTGCAATGAATGCCTGGAAGACATGCAGAAAGAGGGTACAAGGAGAGATTATGCCTTTGTGAACTGCACCAATTGCGGCCCGCGCTTTACCATTATCCGTGACCTGCCTTACGACCGGAAAAAAACGACCATGCAGTCTTTTCCGATGTGCGACGACTGCCGGAGTGAGTACGAAACCATTTCCGACCGGAGGTTTCACGCACAACCGACGGCGTGTATGCGTTGCGGTCCACATTATGAATTGTTTGTTTCAGGAAACCTCCAGAGCACTGAGATGAACATCCTTCTTGAACATTTGTCTGTAATAATTGACAACGGCGGGATCATACTGATAAAAGGACTTGGAGGAATGCACCTGGCTTGTGATGCATTCAATGAAAATGCTGTGAAAAAACTCCGGAATGCAAAAAATCGGGACGGAAAACCCTTTGCGGTGATGTTCCGTAATCCGGAGGTTCTTGCAAATTATGTGGAATTGGATGAGAATGAAGGCCAATCACTGGTTTCGTGGCGGAGACCGATTGTTCTGCTGGAAAAGAAAACAGCAATCAATCAACCTGTGCTTTCAGACGGAATAAACGCCGGATTGGATCTCGTTGGTGCCATGCTGCCCTATATGCCCTTCCACTACCTGCTTTTTCGACATTTAAGGACCTCTGCCATGATACTTACCAGCGGTAATGTGAGCAGTGAGCCCATCCTCATCGACAACCGGCAGGCGATTCAACAGTTTGCACCTTTCACGGATGCCATTGTGTTACATAACCGGGATATTTTTAACCGCACAGATGATTCCGTTGTAAGGATTATGGGCGGAATTGAGCGGGTTTTGCGTCGCTCCAGAGGGTATGCACCTGCACCAGTAAGAACAACTATGCAAACTGACGGAATTCTGGCCTTTGGGGCAGAGTTGACCAATTGCTTTTGCATCGGGAAAGGACATAAAGCATTCTTAAGTCAACATATCGGTGATCTTCAGGGACTTGAAACAACACAATTTTACGAACAAACCATTGCCCAATTTCTCAAAACATTTCGTGTCACGCCGGTTTTGCTTGCAACAGACATGCATCCCGGGTATATCTCTACAAAAACTGCCCGGCACTTTCCGGGAATACCACTGGTCGCCATACAACATCATCACGCCCACATCGCCTCCTGCATGGCAGAGCACCATTTGGATGAAAAGGTGATTGGCGTTGCGATGGATGGAACGGGTTACGGCGATGATGGCCATAGCTGGGGGGGTGAATTTTTATTTTGCGACCTGGTTGATTTCACCCGGCTCATCCATTTCGATTACATTCCTCAACCCGGGGGTGACCTTGCAGCGGAAGAACCCTGGCGTATGGCGGTTTCTTATCTCTATAAAATCTACGGAATCAGTTTTCTTCAATTAAAACTACCATTCCTTGAAGAACTTGATCATGAAAAAACAGCAATAGTTGTACAAATGATCGACCGGAAGATCAATTGTCCGTTAACATCGAGTGCCGGCAGGCTGTTCGATGCTGTTGCCTCTATCCTGGGATTGTGTCAGTTTGCAACCTTTCAGGCTGAAGGGCCCATGCGCCTGGAATCAAATGTTCAACGGAACTGCCAGGACACTTATCACTTTGAAATCGATCAGACCGTCAGATTTGATGCGACCATCCGTGCAATTGTTGATGACATCCTTGATGGCATTTCCGTCGCAACAATCGCAACCAAATTTCACAACACTTTAATTTCCGTTATCTTTGAGGCCTTAAATATCATCCGGAAGAAAAGTGGAATCAACAAAGTGGCGCTTTCCGGAGGTGTGTTTCAGAATAAATATTTGCTGGAAGGTACAATCACATTGCTCAGCAAAAATAATTTTGAGGTTTATACCCATGCAGCTATTCCGGCCAATGACGGGGGAATCGCGCTTGGACAACTTGCAGTTGCATCAAAAAGGAGGGAAAATAAATGTGTTTAGCCATACCTGCAAAAGTGATCAGTGTTGAAGGGGCCAGTGCCCTGGTAACCATTGAAGATATCGAATACAAGGCCAGCCTGCTGCTGCTTGACGATGTACACCCCGGCGATTTTATCATGCTTCATGCCGGTTTTGCCATTGAAAAGGTTGACCCGGAAGAGGCGGCAGAGACTTTGCGGCTTTTAAATGAAATTGCGGATAACAGTCCTCAACCAATATAAGTAATTGGATGAAATATATTGATGAATACCGGAAAAAAGGGCTGATCCTTGCCGTCGCAGAGGAGTTGAAAAACATTTCGAAAAAAGAGATCACCCTGATGGAAGTTTGCGGTGGCCATACCATGGCCATCCACCGTTTTGGGCTACATGCTCTGCTGCCAGCCAATATCCGGCTGCTTTCCGGGCCAGGTTGTCCTGTTTGTGTTTCAAGCCAGCATTTTCTTGATACGGCTATCGCTTACAGCAGGATTCCCGGAGCCATCATCACTACTTATGGTGATTTAATCCGCGTTCCGGGTTCGGTTACCTCTCTTGAAAAAGAAAAAGCCAACGGCTCTGACATCCGGATCATCTACTCGGTGCTGGAGGCGCTGGAAATTGCAAAAAACAACCCCGGAAGAGCGGTCTTCTTTCTTGGAATCGGGTTTGAAACGACTTCTCCTGCAACAGCAGCAGCTATCGTGCAGGCAAAAAACGAACATATTGCTAATTTTTTTGTGCTGAGTGCACATAAAGTCATGCCTCCGGTCATGCAGGCCCTGGTTGCAGAAGGGGTCAGGATCGATGGCTTTATTGCCCCAGGTCATGTGAGTGCCATTACAGGAACGGCCATTTACAACGATCTTGTTGCAACCTACCGGCTGGGGGTTGTGATTGCAGGTTTCGAACCTGTTGATCTGATGCAGTCCATACTTATGCTGGTCCGTCAATTTGAATCCGGTTCACCCAAAGTTGAGATCCAGTATCAGCGGGTTGTACAGAGCGATGGGAATAAAATTGCACAAAATCTTCTGGCCCGGGTTTTTGAACTTAAAGACGACAGGTGGCGGGGATTGGGCATCATTTCAAAAAGCGGACTCAGTATCAGGGAGGAATTTTCTGCGTTTGATGCTGAAATAAATTATCCGATCACGGTACCGGTACCTCCCGATCCCAAAGGTTGTATCTGCGGCTCCATTTTGAGAGGCCTCAAAACACCGAATGATTGCAAGCTCTTTGCAAATACCTGCACTCCTACCGATCCGGTTGGCGCGTGTATGGTATCCGGCGAAGGAACCTGTGCCACCTATTATAAATATCGTTCATGAATTTGAAAGAAGAAAAAATATTGCTGAGTCATGGCAATGGCGGCCGCATGATGCACGATCTTATAGAAAATTTGTTCCTTAAACATTTTGGGAACAACATTTTAAATCAGCAAACCGATGCAGCCATCCTTCCGGTTGATTCTTCAAGGGTGGCCTTTACCACCGACTCATTTGTGATCGACCCCTTGTTCTTCCCTGGAGGGAATATCGGAAAACTGGCTGTATGCGGAACTGTAAATGACCTTTCCGTTTCGGGTGCAACACCCCGTTATATCAGTGTTTCCTTCATTATTGAGGAAGGTTTTCCAATGAGGGAACTTGAAATGATCGTTATGTCACTCGCGGAGGAAGCAAGATTTGCAGAAGTTTCCATCGTAACCGGCGACACAAAGGTTGTGAATAAAGGCAAATGTGACAAGTTATTCATCAATACCGCCGGGATAGGCATTTTTGGAAAAGAAGATCAGGATGTTGGTCTGGCCAGGCACATCAATCCAGGTGATGTAATTATCATCAATGGTACCATCGGCGATCATGGCATGGCAGTGATGAATGCCCGTGAATCGTTTAATTTCAAAACGCCGGTGGTATCCGATTGTGCTTCACTGAACCATCTGATCCGCGTGGTACTCGATGGCTCTCAGAAGGTTAAGTTCATGCGTGATCCCACCAGGGGCGGAGTAGCCACCGTGTTGAATGAACTTGCAGCAAAAATAAATCTTGGGATTGAAATCAATGAACCATCATTGCCTTTAAACAAAGGGGTTAGCGCATTATGCGAAATTCTTGGATTTGACCCGCTCCATATTGCCAATGAAGGGAAGGTACTCATCGTAGCCTCTGAGGAAGACGGAACAATTATTCTTGAGCGGATGCGAAAAAACAATCTTGGTCTGCAAAGTGCTATCATTGGCCGGGTTACCGGGAACCACCCCGGCAAAGTGGTACTAAAAACCGAAACCGGTGGTAACCGGATAATCGATTCATTAACCGGCGACCCATTGCCAAGGATTTGCTGAAACAGGATAGCTATGCATGAATTATCATTGGCGATGGAAGTGATTGACCTGGCACAACGCGAAGCAGGAAAACACGGTGTATCATCGGTTCAGGAAATTCAAATCGAAGTCGGCAACCTCTGTGGTGTTGAGGCAGATGGCTTTCAATCGGCACTGGAACTGCTTGTAAGAGATTCGATACTAAAAAATGCCATCATACGCCTGATCCGTACCCCCGGAAGAGGTAAGTGCCTGGCCTGTGATGTGGAGTTTGAAATGTTGCACCGGCTCGATGTATGCCCGGAATGCCGGTGTTTTCCATCTGAGATCAGTGGTGGAGAGGAATTCAGGGTACTGTCACTCATTGTGTAAGAACCCAACCCTGCCCAAATAAGGGAGGTGCGAGTAAATCAGTAATAAAAATATTAAATAAGATACTATGTGCGAAACATGCGGATGCGGAAACCCGGACGAGTTTAAGATTCACGGAAGTAATCACGATCATCACGATCAACATGACCATCATCACGACAATCCTCACGACCATCATCACGCCCACGGCCACGGGCATGATCACGGTCATGATCATCATCATACCCATGACCACGAAGGCCACAGCCATTCACATTCCCATGATCGCGGGCATAAAAAAGTGATCAACCTGAACATGGATATCCTTTCGGAAAACAACCGCCTGGCTGAACGGAACCGGGGATATTTTGAAGGGAAACAGGTTCTTTGCCTGAACCTGGTGAGTTCTCCCGGCTCGGGAAAAACCTCCATTCTTGAGAAAACCATTCATTCTCTGATTTCTACAAAAAAAATCTCTGTCATTGAAGGAGATCAGCAAACTACAAGGGATGCTGAACGGATTGAGAAATCAGGCGCTCCGGCCATTCAGATCAACACCGGTTCAGGATGTCATCTTGATGCGAAGATGATTCATCTGGCATTGCAAAAATTGAATGTCGAAAACGGGTCAATCCTGTTCATTGAAAATGTCGGTAACCTTGTTTGTCCGGCCATGTTTGATCTGGGAGAGCAGAAACGGGTGGTCGTGATCAGCGTAACAGAAGGTGATGATAAACCCTTGAAATATCCCTACATGTTTCAAACCTCCAATCTTTGTATCATCAATAAAACAGACCTTCTTCCTTATGTCGACTTCAATGTTGACACAGCCATAAATTATGCCCGTCAGCTGAATCCTGACCTGCAATTCATCCTTTTGTCGGCAAAAACCGGGGAAGGAATGGCCGAATGGTATGACTGGATCAGGAAATTGAATTCTTAAGCAGACTTGCGAAATCGCGGTTTATTTTGAAAGGTTTTTCAAACACGATTCCACAGATAAGAGCATTGAATCGGTGAAATCGAGGTGGGTCACAAAACGGATGGTTTTTGCATCGATCGGCAGCGCATGAATGTCATTTTCTTTCAGTTTACCGAGGAATTCATTTGCAGTTTCCTTTTCACGAAGGGTAAAAATCACGATGTTGGTTTCAACCGGAATCACTTTCTCGACAAATGAGAGGTTTGACAGTATATTTCCCAAATATTTAGCCCTGTCGTTATCAATTTTCAGGCGGTTGATGTTGTTACTGAGCGCGTAAATGCCGGCAGCGGCAAGGTATCCCACTTGTCGCATGGCCCCGCCAAAGGCTTTCCGCACTCTTCGGGCACGCCTGATAAAGTGTTTATCCCCGATCAGCAATGACCCGATGGGTGCCCCAAGACCCTTCGAAAGGCATACCGATACAGAGTTGAAAAGCTGCGCATATTCGTCAGGCTTGCCGCCATTTTCAACCAGTACGTTGAAAATCCGGGCACCGTCGAGGTGAAAACTAAGTCCATTGGCACGACATACCTCCGAGATTGAAACCAGATCATCGAATTTATAAATGGTACCTCCACCTTTGTTCATTGAGTTTTCAACTTCAACCAGGGAGGTAACCGGCCGGTGGATATCATCAGGATTAATATGGTTTTTCACCTCTTCGCCAGTAATCTGACCCTTCGGCCCATCCAGCAAACAAACTGAAACCCCTGAGTTACGCATCATGGCACCACCTTCATAATAATAAATGTGGGAATACCTGTGACAAATCACCTCATCCCCCGGCCTGGTGTGGACGTTAATGGCGATCTGATTGGTCATGGTACCGGAAGGACAAAAAATGGAAGCCTCCTTACCGAACATGCCGGCTGCCATTTCCTCCAGCGCTATTACCGTGGGATCATCCTGAAAAACATCGTCGCCTACCTTTGCCATAAACATGGCTTCGAGCATCTCTTTTGAAGGGCGGGTCACTGTATCACTTCGTAAATCGATCATTGGTTCTAATATTTCCTTAAAGTTTCGATGGCGCAAGTTAGGAAATCAACACGAAACAAACCCGATTCATGACCTTAAGCTGAAGCAGGAATCAATTATCTTTGCAAGAAGATGCGCAAAATGATTCAATTTTTCTCTGAATGAACAATGGCAATGGTCGGCAAACATCCTTGAAATTATGATGAAAACAGGACTCACTCTCTTTCTGGTGGCTTTTTTGGCTTGTATTAATCCTATGAAAGCCCAGATATCTGCAGACAGCACAAAGATCAAACTTAACCACCTGCTTGACCAATGGCACAAAGATGCTGCCCAGGGCAACCACGATGCCTATATCGGTGCCATGACCCCTGACGGGGTATTTATCGGCACTGATGCCACGGAATATTGGACCACGGCAGAATTCAGCATTTGGACCAAGCCATACTTCGACAAAAAAAGAACCTGGAGTTTTCAATCGTTTCAACGGAATCTTTACATCCAGGATAACGAAATGACTGCATGGGTTGATGAATTGCTGAACACTCAGATGGGTGTTTGCCGGGGTTCAGGAACTCTGATAAAGATGGATGGGCAATGGAAAATAGCTCAATATGTGCTGTCGGCAACAATCCCCAACGACATCATGAAAAAAGTGACCGCCTTGAAGTCAGGCACTGATTCCTCCATCATTTTAAAAAGTATTTTCGACAAATACGGAGTGACAGGAACCATGGTAATCCTCGACCCGGAGAAAGGCAGCTATTCAGGCTACAGGCCGTCATGCTGGGATAGCGGATATCTGCCGGCTTCCACTTTTAAAATCCCCAATCTGCTTATCGCGCTTGAATCAGGAGTAATCGACACCAGTTATGTTTTCAAATGGAACGGAGAAAAAAGGAGATTGCCCCAATGGAATAAGGACCTTTCACTGCAGGAGGCTTTTAAAGTTTCCTGTGTCCCCTGTTTCCAGGAATTAGCCCGAAAAATCGGATCGGACAGGATGAACACCTATTTGAAAAAGATGAACTATCCCGGCATGGATGTTCATCAGCAAAACATTGATATTTTCTGGCTTGAAGGTGATTCCAGGATCACCCCACGTCAACAGGTGGAATTCATGAGAAAACTGAATGAAGAAAAACTACCGTTGAAAAAATCGGTCATGCAAAACGTAAAAACCATCATGGTACAGGAAACCACAATGGAATATACGTTGAGCGGAAAAACCGGCTGGGCCGTACGAAATAGGAACAACTACGGATGGTTTACCGGGTGGTTGAAATCACAAGACAAAACCATCTATATTGCTACCCTGATAGAACCTGAAAAACAAACAGTACCGGATGATTTTACCGCTGCAAGGAAACTGATTACCATGGATGTATTGAGGCATTTTGGATTGATAAAATAACAAACTCAAGTTTCGGGGTTAAAAATTCGGTAAATTTGGTACAGGTTATTTGATATTTCACCCCTTCGGGGTTTATGGATAGACTCTACAAACCGATTATTCTACAATCATTTCAGCCCTTCGGGCTTTTGATCGTTGGAATGTCATTCCCTGCTTCACAACAAAATCCCGAAGGGATGATATGAT
>CAIQUS010000111.1 GCA_903875045.1 uncultured Bacteroidales bacterium | reverse complement strand
GCTTCACAACAAAATCCCGAAGGGATGAAATGATTGTAGTATTGAACCATATTGCTTCACAACAAAATCCCGAAGGGATGAAATGATTGTAGTATTGAACCATATTGCTTCACAACAAAATCCCGAAGGGATGAAATGATTAGATTTTCTAATTGAAACCTTTGAGAACCTTCATGAATATTGAATTATCATGACACTCGGTTAACTCCGAAACTTGAGTTTATAATGAAGAACTTTATGAGAAAGTTAACTTTTTTAACAACGGTTTTGTTCATTTCTTTCGCCGGATTCGGCCAAACCGCACAGGAGTATTACCATAAGGGCATAGAAAAATATGCGATAAAAAATTACCAGGGCGCTATTGCCGATTTTGACCATGCCATCAAGAAAGATCCTAAGTTTGTAGATGCTTATATCAAGAGAGGATTGGCAAAAAGAGGCATGCTCGACAAGGCAGAAAATAAAATCCGGACAAAAAGATAGCGGATTCGATGATTTACGAAAAGCCAAAGAAATTATGTAATTTTACTCAATCAAACTAGTAAAGTGCAAAACATGTATAAAAGACATTTATTCCAACTTGTTAGAACAAGGGTGCTTGAACCACGAAGGTTTATCCAGGTGCTTTCAGGTCCTCGTCAGGTCGGATAAACCACCCTGGCCCCGATTCGGCGTTGCAACAATAATTAACAACCTGTGATTGGAATCAGTTGCAATGTTTCCTGATTTCCAATTCTGCATCCTTTAAACCCAATTCTGCTGCTTTGCGTAAATCCGCGCAACCGCTTTCAGGGTCTTGCGACTCGCACCGCGCTATTCCTCTGTAAAGATATGCTTCGGCATAATCGGGGGCCATTTGAATGGTCTGGTTAAAATCGTTGATGGCCTCATCATACCAACCCACCATTGTGTATGCATATCCACGGTAATAATAAGCATCCGGATTCAGCGAATCCTTCACGAGAAAAGCCGTAATGTCTTCAATTGCGTACGAGAAGTTATTTAAAAAGCAATTTGAAATTCCTCTGCTGAAGTAAGTGGCTGAAAATAAAGGATCATCTTCTGAGGTTTCTGAACCCCATAATAGTTCGATGGTCATATTAAAATCGGCCAGAGCTCCCTTGTAGTCACCAAGTTCATTCTTTAACAATCCTCTGTTACCGTAAGCCTTTGCGAAAGCGGGATCTTTTTTAATGGCCTGATTTAAATCAGCAAGTGCCCCCTTTTTGTCATGAAGGTTGCTTTTTGCAATACTCCTGTTGGTATAAACCTGCACAATTTTAGGATCCTTTCCCAGCAGTTCCAACGCCCTGGTATAGTCAATAATTGCTCCCTGAAAATCTTCGAGATCGTTTTTTGCAATGCCTCTGTTGTAATATGCCTTTGCAAATCCGGGATCTGTTTTTATGGCCAGGTCATAATCTTCCATGGCACCTTTATAATCAAGCATCGCGCTTTTTGCATTCCCTCTTTGACTGTATGCTTCTGCAATCCCGGGGTCGATCGCGATCGCTTTGTTGATGTCATCCATAGCACCGTCGAAATCTTGCAGGTTGGCCTTTGCCTCACCTCTGTTCATATATGCTTTTGAGTATGCAGGATCTATTTTAACAGCCATGGAGTAATAATCAATGGCTGCAGCGTACTCTTGCGCAGCACTCATAACATCCCCTGATAAAATATATGCTTCCTTAAAAGCGGAGTCCCTGGATATTACCTGGGGTAAAAATTCACGAGCTGAATTGAAATCATTGAGATACACAGATAGCAGGGCCGCGTGGTAAAGGCCCTTCACATCGCCGGGATTAAAAATGCCGGACAAGTAATAGTCTTCTATGGCACCCCTATAGTCACCGAGATGCTCCTTGGCCTGCCCTCTGATAAAATATGCCTCGGCTGTCAGGATAGAACCCTCAATATACAGGGAATCAGTCGATAAATAGGATGGGCCCTCAACAATCTTCATCACTGCATTCACATCAGCGATGGCGCCTTTGAATTCAGAAATGTCCAGTTTTACGCCCCCCCTGTTAAGCATGGCCCTGGCATTCAAGGGGTTGATCTTTATGGCCTTTTTAAAATCACCGAGTGCCCCGGGGTTATCCTGAAGTTTCCTTTTGGCGAGACCTCTGAAGAGATAAACATTCCCTGCTCCGGGGTCTTTCCCATAAATCCCGATGGCTTTGGTATAGTCATCTATTGCCCCCTGGAAATCATTCATGTCATACTTTTTTTGTCCGCTGGCAGTAAATTCCAGGGCAGTTTGGCAAAATCCGGAAATGGTTATTGCCAATGTTATTGTTATGAATACCAGTTTTTTCATTAGCTGTCCTTTTAGAAAAATTTTGAAAATATCAGATTATTCGGTACCGCCGGCAAAATCCATTACCGAATTCCAACGGTATGTCTTGTGCGGTGCAACCGAGACCCCCGTAAAGAAGTAATCAGCTGTGAAAATATTTACCCGGTGGCCTAAATTTGGTACGCCTTCGTCAATCATGAGCTGCATAACAATATCCAATGGATCATTCGGGCCATACGAACAATTTTCGCCTACATAAGGATCTACCCAATAGCGTTTTAATCTTTTTGGAAAGCTTGTCCGGTCGGATGAGGTATGCCCTGTCATGTCTTTTTCGCCCATATCTTTTGCATGATATGCGGCTGCCTGCGACAGTTGTCCGGAGGGATAAAGTAACTGAACCGGTTTACAATTATCAAGAAAAGAGACAAGTGACCGCTCATAAGATGTTTTAGGGCCTTCTTTCAGATAAGTTTTAACAAATGTGTTATTGAACAACTTTGGATTTAACCGCGCCAGGTTCATCAGATAAATAATATCCTTTTCATCATCTGTCAGATAACTGGCATTAATGGTTGTTGCGGCCCACAGATACTCAGGTTTATCCCATTCGGTGAAACAATATTCTTTATCAAACCGGCAAGGCTTTTTGTTGTTGAATAATCCCGGATAATTCCGGACAAAATGGTTAAACCGAGTTGAATATTTCTCCGATTTCTTTTTCGAGGAGTTGGCAATTTGCTGTGTGAAATAGTTGTACACATCAAAAGCAATATAGTTGGTCTGCTCTGCCGTTGAATTGTCAAATTTCTGAAAAATCTGAAAAAGCAGCTGATCTGGAACGGAATCCATTCCGGCGGTCTCCATTTTTTTGAACTGTTTAAAAAAGTGGACCTGCTCATTCCTCATCAACCGTTCCGATCTGTTCAAAGGTATGTTTTTCAGATATATCGACAGACATTTCGCCTGCAGGGCATATACCTCCGCAGATTTTTTGGGATTGGCTTCCACATAATCGGCAAACATCTTGTCTAACGAAGTAAATGTATTATTCGAAAATTGAGGCCATTTGTTATCGAACACCTGAAGATAAGATGTCACCATTGAATTGGCCTCGGTTAATTTGTTTGTCTGATATTTTCTTTTGATATACGAGATGGCTGCATTTTGAATATTTTCCATCATGGAGGAGGGAACCAGCATTGCCGTGTCAAATGGCCAGGTTTTTCGGGCTTCCATTAATTCATCGATGCAAATTTGAAAATCGGCTTCTTTTTCTCCGATAGGTTTTTCAACAGTTCGCAATTCACCATAGATGGCGATGGCTTTATAAAAATGCGGAAGTGCCTGTTCAGGTGATTTTGCAATCATTTTTTCCGCTTTCTTCAGACATGCGGCGTATTTCGATTTTTGAATCAGTTGGTTCAACTCATCGTAATCTTTGTTCTGGGCGCAGAGACAGACTGGCGCCACAAGGCCACCACAGAGGAGTATTAAACACCAGAAAACACCATTAGGAAATGTTTTTATTTTCATCGGGGTGATTATTTGCAAACAAATTTAGGATAATATTTTAAACTGCATATCCCTTTCAGACAAGTTACACCTGGTAAATTCCAATTTGAAGTTTTTCAGACACTGTCAGGTCTAAAAGACTCTGACAGGTCTGAGTTTTCGAAACCTTTTCAGACACTGTCAGGTCTAAAAGACTCTGACAGGTCTGAGTTTTCGAAACCTGACAGTGTCTGTAAGACCTGTCAGTGTTTAAAAAGACAAATACCGATTCCATCTTCTTGAAGGTCTGGTAAAGGAATTAATAATTTTACACCCCCGAAAATTCCAGGGTCCAAATTCCATGATCCAAATTCCAATTGGGAAACTAAAGAGTATTGATATAAATAGACTTGAAAGCAGAATTTGAAATTTGAAATTTGAGGGCACTCCGATAAGTCTGCTAACAAATAATTTAACCGCAGAGGGCCGCAGAGTATTTTCGCAGAGTTTCGCAAAGTTGTAATTATCTGAGAGTTATCTCTGCGGCTCTTTGCGGTTTCTTTGTGTTCTTTGCGGTTTAACATTTTTTTAAATGGTGACTTGATGAATAAACGACATTTCGGAGTGGACTCAAATTTGAAATTTGAAATTTGGATCTTGCCTTGTGATTGCTTGTATACAAATAGCTTGCAGCATTATTCTTATTTATTCCAAACCTAAATATTCATTTCATACCATTTTATATAAAAGAGATAAGGTATTTGTTAAAATTATTCTTTTATTTTGTTATACTTTTCAGGAAAACCGCATTCGTTACATTCAATGCTGTTTTAGTCAGAAAAAGATCGTGTTAACTTTACCCTGGTTATATGAAAAAATCTTTACTGTTTTTATACTTATTCCTTGCAATCTTCTTCACCCAGACTACTAATGTTGTTCTTGGGCAGTGTCTGGTGAGCATTACACCTTCGCCGAATGATACTGTTTGTGCAGGGCAAACGGTTACATTAACGGCGGTAGCCACGGGAGGAGTTACGCCATACAGTTATGCATGGAGCACAGGCGCTAACACATCTCAGATTGCGACAGTGCTTGCAGGCACCTATACGGTAACGGTTTCGGATGCGTTTACTTGTAATGCTATAGCGACTATTAATGTGGTGGTGAATCCGTTGCCAACCTCCGTTGCAACTTCACCCGGTATGGAAAGATGCGGACCAGGTCCGGTCACTTTGACTGCTTCGGGTGCCGCCTCCGGGGAGAATTATCACTGGTATTCTTCTTCAACCGGCGGATCCCCTTTATATACAGGAAATACTTACGTAACAACCATATCTGCGACAACAACATTTTATGTAACTACCTTCAATACTACTACGGGCTGTGAAAATCCAACCAGGGTTGCTGTCGTTGCAACAATGTTTACATTGGTTAATCCATTATTAGATCCTGCCGGGACCACACAATCGGGAATTTACAATGGCATTTATTACCTTATCCGCTGCAGTTCAACACTTCCGAGTAATCTGGTTGTCTCGAATGCTACACAAAATACTGGAATCATTACCTCCTACCATGTTGATTGGGGCGACAGCCATGATACAACATTTACTGCTTTTACCGGTAATCTGATCCATTCTTACCAGGCAGGATTTTACTTTTTAACATTTACTTGTACCACCAATCAAAATTGCATCTATTCACACACGTATAATGTTTTTGTGGGCAATTCTCCTTCAGGGGCCCTTGGAAACCCTGGTAGTATGTCAGGATGCAGGCCATTTACACTAAAGTTCCCTGTTGTAGGAGTTCAAAGCAATGTGCCAGGAACAAAATATGAAGTTTATTTTGGAGACGGTCAAAGTGCTGTTTATTATCATCCGGATATTCCGGATACCATCTCTCATACATACACTTTATCTTCCTGCGGATACAGTTTCACCGCACCAAACGGAACTGTATACCAAAATTCTTTTGTGGCTTCCATGCAAATTACAAATCCGTGTACCCCTACAGCAGGAAATGCAATTTATCCGATTGTGATCAGTTCGGCCCCTGTTGCCAATTTTACAACAAACACATCCACAACATGCATTGAACAGCAAGTTACGGCAACGAATACCTCCGACCCCGGGGGTGTAATAGGTATATCCGGATGTGGATCTCCCCCATCGAAATATTGGTCAATTTCCCCTTCAACGGGTTGGTATATCGTTGCTCCCTCATTGACAGGCAATAATGGTGGATACCCCAACGATATTGATTATTGGATAAATGGTTCCGAGGTATTGCTGGTAAAATTTACCGCAGCGGGTACTTATTCCATTACATTATTTACCGGCAACGGATGCGGCATCAGTTCAAAAACATACACCATCACGGTTAACCCCACGCCTGAGGTAACACAACCTGCCAACCAGGTCGTTTGCAACGGATTTCAAACCAGCCAGATAATTTTCACAGGTACAGGGACTTCATACACCTGGACCAATGATAACGTTACCATAGGGCTGGGAGCAATGGGCACAGGTGATATCCCGCCGTTTACCGGATTAAATCCAAATGCGTCACCAGTCACAGCTACCATCACCGTTACACCACAGTATACCAGCGGCGGGGTAACCTGTTCCGGGCCTCCGAAGCAGTTTACCATTACAGTCAACCCGACGCCAATTGTTGTACAACCGGCCAGTCAGCTACTGTGCAATGGCTCATTGACGACTCAAATCAATTTTATTGGAACGGGGACATCATACACCTGGACAAATAATACCACTTCGATCGGACTGGCCGCTGCCGGCACCGGCAACATTGCCTCATTTGCTGCAGTTAATACCGGAACCTCACCGGTTACGGCCACCCTGGTTGTGACACCACGTTTTTTAAATGGTTCTGTAACTTGCTATGGATCAACCCAGACTTTCACCATTACCGTAAATCCCACAGGACAAGTCAATCAACCGGCCGATCAGGTTGTGTGCAACGGGTCGGGTACAGCACCGGTTGTTTTCACTACAAATAATTCAGGAGGAACCACTACCTATACATGGTCAAATGACCAGACCGGTATCGGGCTGGCTGCATCAGGTTCCGGAAATATTGGTTCTTTTACCGCCGTAAATACCGGAACTTCGGTCCTCATTGCCACCATCATTGTAACGCCACACTTTCTCAACAGCACTGTTAATTGCAATGGACCGACAAAAACATTCCACATTTTAGTTAATCCCGGCGGACAAATAAACCAGCCGGCTAACCAGTTGGTTTGCAACGGAGAAAACACTGTATCCGTATCATTCAGCACTGTTAACACGGGCGGAACAACAACTTATACATGGTCAAATAATCAGACAAGCATTGGTCTTGCGGCCACCGGTTCAGGGAATATAGCCTCTTTTCAGGCGATTAACACCGGGACGGCACCTATATCAGCCACAATCACTGTAATGCCTCATTTTTCTTATGGTTCCATCATCTGCGACGGCAACCCTAAATCGTTTACGATTACCGTTAATCCAACAGGTCAGGTAAATCTGCCAGCCAACCAGAACGTTTGCCATAACGCAAATACTTCCATCGTTACTTTTGGCACAGTAAATACCGGAGGGACAACAACGTATACATGGACAAACGACCAGGTCAGCATTGGACTTGGAGCAACCGGAACCGGAAACATCCCACCCTTTACGGCCATCAATCCTGGTTCAGGCCCGGTTGTCGCCAACATTGTTGTGACTCCTCATTTTACGAATGGAACTTCAACCTGTGATGGCCCTTCTCAGACATTCACGATCACAGTGAACCCGGCAGGACAGGTGAACAAACCTTCTGATCAGGTATTATGCAATTATTCCAGTACGTCTCTGGTAACTTTTACAACCAGCAATACTTCAGGCACGACAACCTACTCATGGACTAATAATCTGACAAGCATCGGATTAGCTGCAAGTGGTTCCGGAAACATTCCGCCTTTTACTGCCTTGAACAGTGGAACTGCACCTGTGGTTGCTACGATTACAGTGATTCCAACTTTTACCAATGGGGGCATTAGTTGTCCGGGAACTTCGCAATCCTTTACGATTACGGTGAACCCTTCGCCAATAATAACCAGTGCCCCTGCAAAAACAATATGCGATAACACCGGCGTTGGTTACACGATAACTTCCTCTACATCAGGAACAACTTTTTCATGGACAGCCTCGGTTCTGACTCTGCCAACTGGTGGAACCATCAATAATTTCAATAACTGTCTATCATCCTGCGGCAGCTTTATTAATGACATACTGGATAATACCGGCACCTCCCCGGGAGTGGTCAGATATATTATCACCCCAACCGGCCCCACCCCGACCAATTGTCCGGGCACACCCTTTTATTTTGATGTCACTGTACAGCCTACCCCTACTGTTGCTGCATCACCGGCAGCACAGACAGTGTGTAATGGAACAGCAACAAGTATTTTGCTCTCTTCGGCCATTACCGGCGCAACTGTAACCTATTCATGGACTGCCGCACTCACATCGGGCACTGCCGGGGGTTTTTCGGGCGGCAGCGGCTCAACAATTGTGCAAACGCTTACCAATACGACAACTTCACCGGCCACAGTTACTTATCACATCACGCCGAAAATCGGCAGTTGTTCAGGAACAGCCATTGATGTTGTAGTTACCGTAAATCCGTCCGGGCAGGTGAATGATCCCGCTGATCAGGTGGTATGCAATGGTTCAAATACATCAGTCACTTTTACAACCAACAATACCATCGGAATTACAACCTATACCTGGACAAATAACCAAACAAGCATTGGACTGGCATCCGCTGGCACCGGCCATATAGCAACCTTTACCGCCATCAACACAGGCACCTCACCTGTTGTGGCCACCATCGTGGTAATACCACATTTTACGTATGGTTTGCTGACCTGTGATGGTTCTCAGCAAACCTTTACCATCACGGTAAACCCGTCAGGGCAGGTGAATAAGCCGGCAGATCAGGTTGTTTGTCACAATTCGAATACTTCGCCGGTTACCTTTACGACCATTAACACATCAGGCGTTACAATTTATACATGGACAAATAATCAACCGGGAATTGGGCTGGCTGCCAGCGGAACAGGGAATATACCATCCTTTACCGCTCTCAATCCCGGCACTGTACCAGTTATAGCTTTGATCACCGTTACACCTCATGTAACCCTAGGTTCTATCACCTGTGATGGTTCTCCTCAAACGTTTACCATCACGGTGAATCCGGCTGGGCAAGTGAATGATCCGGCTGATCAGGTACTTTGCCACAATTCGATTACTTCACTGATTTCCTTTTCGACCCTCAACACCCTTGGAACCACCACCTATTCCTGGAGCAATAACACAACCTCCATTGGTTTGGCAGCAAACGGCACCGGAGATATCACTCCTTTTACAGCTACAAACAGCGGAACCATTCCGGTAATTGCCACCATCACAGTTATTCCTACATTCACTTCCGGAGGGAAAAGTTGTCCGGGTCCTTCGCAAACCTTTACCATTACTGTAAACCCTGCACCTGTTGTTAGCAGTATTGCAGCAAAAACCATCTGTGACAATGCATCTGTCAATTACATAATCACTTCAACCACATCTGGAACGACTTTTACATGGACCGCATCAGCAAGTGGAAACATCACCGGGTTTAGCAATTGTTCATCAGGATGCGGAAGTCTCATCACCCATAACCTGGATAATGCAGGAACCTCTCCTGGGGTGGTCACTTATGTAATCATTCCCAATGGCCCGGCTCCTACCAATTGTCAGGGCACCCCATTTAATTTAGATGTCACGGTGATGCCCACGCCAAATGTCATTGCAACACCTGCCTCACAAACTATATGCAATGGAACACCAACAAATATTGCACTTTCAACAACCATAAGCGGTGCAACTGTTACCTACACCTGGAATGCAACATTGACATCAGGAAGTGCCGGGGGTTTTTCGTCCGGTAACGGCTCAACCATTGTTCAAACGCTAACCAACACTTCAACTTCTCCTGCAACTGTTACTTATCATATAACACCAAAAATCGGGAGTTGCACAGGTACCCCCGTTGATGTAGTGGTAACCATAAATCCGGCAGCCCAGGTGAATCAACCATCAAGTCAGGTAGTCTGCAACGGAGCAACCACCACACAAATAACTTTTGGAACATCCAATACAGTTGGAATCACAACCTATACCTGGACCAATAACACACCTGGTATCGGATTGGCAGCAAGTGGTTCAGGCGATATTTTGGCTTTTATTGCCACCAACAACAGCACAGCACAAGTGGTTGCGACAATTTCCGTATTTCCTACCTTTACCAATGGAGGCATATCGTGTATCGGGTCATCCAAAACATTCAGCATCACAGTCAACCCTTCGGGACAAGTGAATGACCCTGCAGATCAGGTCGTTTGCAAGAATGGAGTTACAACCCCGGTTGTTTTTACAACGAACAACCTTGGCGGAACAACAACCTACATCTGGACAAATGACGTGACAAGTATCGGGCTGGCAGCCAGCGGTACAGGCAATATCGGTTTTTTTACTGCTCTTAATTCAGGTTCTGCACCAGTTGTTGCCACCATTACGGTAACACCTCATTATACAAATGGTTCTGCTATTTGCACAGGGGCTTCACAAACATTCACCTTCACGGTGAACCCGTCAGGTCAGGTGAATAAACCACCTGATCAGGAATTGTGTAATAATTCGATAACCACACCGGTTATATTTTCAACGAACAATACTGCAGGAACCACAACCTATACCTGGATAAACAACACCCCGGGCATTGGTCTTGCCGCCAGTGGAACAGGAGATATATCAGCATTTTTGGCCATCAACTCCGGCTCACTCCCAGTTGTTGCCACTATAACCGTAACGCCACATTTTGTCAATGGTGGTCAAAGCTGCCCGGGAAGTCCCCAAACCTTTACGATCACTGTTAATCCAACGGCAACGGTTAACAGTTCTCCGGCAAAGACGATTTGTAATAACACAGGAGCGAACTATACCATCACCTCAGCTACGTCAGGAACAACGTTTACCTGGACAGCCTCGGTGTTTATTTCACCCGCAAATGGCACAATAACCGATTTCAGTGATTGTACTTCTGGTTGCGGTAACCTGATCAATGAACCATTGATAAACACGGGTACTTCACCAGGTGTGGTCAGGTATGTTATTACACCAACCGGCCCCGGGATAACGATTTGTCCGGGAATTCCATTTAATTTTGACGTCACAGTCCAGCCTACCCCTGTTGTCATTGCCACTCCGGCATCCCAGACAATATGCAATGGAACACCGACAAATATTGGATTATCAACAACCATTACAGGAGCAACTGTTACCTATTCATGGACTGCAACCTTAACATCAGGGAGCGCCAGTGGATTTTCTCCCGGAAGCGGTAATGCCATAGCACAAACACTTACCAATTCCACAACTTCACCGGCAACTGTTACCTATCATATCACACCAGCCATCGGAGGTTGTACAGGAATACCCATTGATGCAGTGGTAACCGTAAATCCGACCGGGCAGGTAAATCAACCATCCAATCAGTTGGTTTGCAATGGGATGTATACATTACCAATAAATTTTGGAACATCCAATACAGTTGGTATCACTACATATACCTGGACGAACAACACACCCGGAATCGGACTCGCAGCAAGTGGTTCAGGTGATATATTACCCTTTATTGCCACCAATAGCGGATTATCACCCGTTGTTGCAACAATTGTCGTAATACCTACTTTTACCAATGAAGGCGGTTCCTGCACAGGGCCATTTAAAACATTCAGCATCACGGTCAACCCCTCCGGACAGGTGAATGATCCAGCAGATCAGGTCGTTTGCAAAAATGGGGCAACTTCTTCCGTGGCGTTTACAACAAATAACCTTGGCGGAGCAACCACCTATACCTGGACAAATGACCAGACAAGTATAGGACTCGCAGCAAGCGGAACAGGCAATATATGGATTTTTACGGCCCTGAATGCAGGCACTGCACCCCTTGTTGCCACAATTACCGTAACCCCACATTACACAAATGGTTCTGCGACATGCACCGGGACTTCACAGACATTCACCTACACGGTGAACCCGTCAGGGCAGGTGAATAAACCAACGGATCAGGAATTGTGTAATAATTCGATTACCTCACCTGTAATTTTTTCCACGAACAATACCGCAGGAACCACAACCTATACCTGGGTAAATAACACTACAAGCATTGGTTTAGCGGCCAGTGGAACAGGAGATATCTCAGCATTTTTGGCCACTAACTCAGGTTCTGTGCCTGTTGTTGCCACCATTACGGTAACACCGACCTTTTCAAATGCTGGGAAAAGTTGCCCGGGAAGTACCCAAACCTTTACGATCACCGTAAATCCAACAGCAACAGTAAACAGTTCTCCGGTTAAGACAATTTGTAACAATACAGGAGTGAATTATACCATCACATCGGCTACCTCAGGAACAACGTTTACCTGGACAGCCTCGGTATTTACTTCACCCGCAAATGGTACAATTACCGATTTCAACGATTGCTCCTCAGGATGCGGGAACATAATCAACCATACTTTGAATAATACCGGGACCTCACCGGGAGTGGTCAGGTATATCATCACGCCAACCGGCCCCGGGATAACCAGTTGCCCGGGAATTCCATTTAATTTTGACGTCACGGTCCAGCCTACACCTGTTGTCATTGCAACTCCGGCATCCCAGACTGTATGCCATGGAACACAGACAAATATTGCTTTATCAACAACCATCACAGGTGCAACTCTTACCTATTCATGGACGGCAGCCTTAACATCAGGAAGTGCCAGTGGATTTTCTCCCGGAAGTGCCAATACCATTGCACAAACGCTTACCAATACGACAACTTTACCGGCAACTGTTACCTATCATATCACACCGGCTATCGGAAGTTGTACAGGAACACCCATTGACGTAGTTGTCACCGTCAATCCGGCAGGGCAGGTGAACCAACCGGCCAATCAATTGGTTTGCAATAGTACAGCCACTTCACAAATTACTTTTGGAACATCCAACACAGTTGGAATCACCACCTATACCTGGTCGAACAACACACCCGGTATCGGACTGGCAGCAAGTGGTTCAGGAGATATTCCGCCATTTTTTGCCGTCAATAATGGGTTATCACCCGTGGTTGCTACAATTGTGGTCATTCCTACTTTTATCAATGAAGGTGGTTCCTGCACAGGGCCTTCCAAATCATTCACCATTACGGTCAACCCTTCGGGTCAGGTAAATGACCCCGCCGACCAGGTAGTTTGCAACGGTTCAAACACATCGGTCACTTTTTCAACCAACAGTACTTTGGGTACTACAACCTATTCATGGACCAATGATCAGACAAGTATTGGATTGGCAGCCAGCGGTAACGGCAATATTCCAACATTTGGTGCGGTTAATTCAGGCAATACACCTGTTACAGCCAACATCACCGTCACGCCTCATTCAACCATTGGCTCTATTTCCTGCGACGGGCCTGCACAAACTTTCACCATTACTGTTAACCCCACCGGACAGGTCAACAAACCTGCCGATCAGGAATTGTGTAATAATTCGAGTACTTTACCGGTTTCATTCACCACGAACAATTCCGGAGGGTCCACCACCTATACCTGGATAAATAACACAACAAGCATCGGTCTTGCAGCCAGTGGTACAGGTAACATTTCTGCTTTTTTAGCCACTAATTCCGGTTCTGTCCCTGTTGTTGCCACTATTACGGTAACGCCGACCTTTACAAACGCAGGGAAAAGTTGCCCGGGAAGTACCCAATCCTTTACGATCACGGTCAATCCAACAGCAACAGTCAACAGTTCTCCGGCAAAAACAATTTGCAATAATACCGGAGTGAACTACACCATCACATCAGCTACGACCGGAACAACTTTTACCTGGACAGCCTCTGTATTTACTTCTCCTGCAAATGGCACAATAACCGATTTCAGTGATTGCACCTCAGGTTGTGGCAACATCATCAATCCTACTTTGAATAATACCGGCACCTCCCCGGGAGTGGTGAGGTATATCATCACGCCAACCGGTCCCGGGATAACCATTTGTCCGGGAATTCCATTTGATTTTTACGTCACGGTACAACCAACCCCACAGGTGATTGCTACTCCGGCATTGCAGACTGTATGCCATGGAACACCGACAAGTATTGCTTTAACAACGACCATTACCGGAGCAACTGTCACATATTCATGGACAGCATCACTCACATCAGGCACTGCCACAGGTTTTGCTGACGGGACCGGCAATACAATTGCTCAAACCCTCACCAATACGACAACTTCACCGGCAACTGTTACCTATCATATCACACCGGCTATCGGAAGTTGTACAGGAACACCCATTGACGTAGTTGTCACCATCAATCCGGCGGGACAGGTGAATCAACCCGCCAATCAGTTGGTTTGTAACGGAACATCCACTTCACAAATAACCTTTGGAACATCCAATACCGTTGGAATCACCACATATTCCTGGACAAACAACACACCCGGTATCGGACTCTCAGCAAGTGGTTCAGGAGACATACCTCCATTTATTGCCATCAATAGCGGGTTATCCCCCATTGTTGCTTCCATTGTCGTTATACCTACCTTTATCAATGAAGGTGGTTCCTGTACAGGGCCATCTAAAACATTCACCATTACGGTCAACCCGTCAGGACAGGTAAATGACCCCGCCGACCAGGTAGTTTGCAACGGTTCAAACACATCGGTCACCTTTTCAACCAACAGTACTTCAGGTACTACAACCTATTCGTGGGCCAATGATCTGACAAGCATTGGATTGGCAGCCAGCGGTACCGGCAATATTCCAACATTTGGTGCGGTTAATTCAGGCACTACACCGGTTACAGCCACCATCACCGTCACTCCTCATTCAACCATTGGTTCTATTTCCTGCGACGGCCCTGCACAAACTTTCACCATCACCGTTAACCCGACCGGACAAGTTAATAAACCGGCCGATCAGGAATTGTGTAATGGTTCGAGTACTTTACCAGTCGCATTCAGCACGAATAACACGGGAGGAACCACCACCTATACCTGGATAAATAACACAACAAGCATCGGACTTGCAGCCAGCGGAACAGGTAACATTTCCGCTTTTTTGGCCACTAACTCTGGTTCTTCACCTGTCGTTGCCACCATTACGGTAACGCCAATTTTCGCCAATGGTGGGACAAGTTGCCCGGGAAGTACCCAAATCTTTACGATTACTGTAAATCCAACAGCAACAGTAAACAGTTCTCCGGCAAAAACGATTTGTAATAATACCGGAGTGAACTACACCATCACGTCAGCTACGACCGGAACAACGTTCACCTGGACTGCTTCGGTGTATACCTCCCCTGCAAATGGCACAATTACCAATTTCAGTGATTGCTCTTCCGGTTGCGGGAACCTGATCAACCATACCTTAAATAATACAGGTACTTCCCCGGGAGTGGTCAGGTATATCATCACGCCAACAGGACCCGGGATAACTATTTGCCCGGGAATTCCCTTTTATTTTGATGTAACCGTACAGCCTACCCCTGTTGTCATTGCAAATCCGGCACTCCAGACAGTCTGCAATGGAACAATGACAAGTATTGCTTTAACAACGACCACTACCGGAGCAACTGTTACCTATTCATGGACTGCATCGCTCACATCAGGGACTGCCACGGGTTTTGCAGACGGGACCGGCAATGCAATTTCTCAAACACTTATCAATACTACAAATTCACCGGCAGCTGTTACCTACCATATCACACCGGCTATTGGACCATGTGCCGGAATACCTATTGACGTAGTTGTCACCATAAATCCTACAGGACAGGTGAATGATCCTAATAACCAGGTTGTTTGTAACAACGGTTCAACCGCTATGGTAACTTTTACCACAAACAACACTTCAGGGATCACAACCTATTCATGGACAAATGATCAGCCTGGCATTGGTTTAGCTGCCAGCGGTACCGGTCATATTGCATCCTTTATTGCCGCAAATACAGGTACTGCGCCAGTTGTTGCCTCCATAATGGTAACACCTCATTTTACCAATGGATCGGCAACTTGTGAAGGACCTGCACAAACTTTCACCATTACAGTTAATCCAACAGCACAAGTGAATGATCCTGCCGATCAGATAGTCTGTAACACCTCACCGGTATCGGTTACATTTACCACAAACAATACTGTGGGAACCACAACATATACCTGGACAAATGACCAGACGAGTATTGGCCTGGCAGCCAATGGCACTGGCAACATAACATCCTTTGCAGCTTCCAATACGGGCACGGCACCTGTTTTTGCAAATATCGCAGTAACTCCATATTTCACGAATGGCGGCATCACCTGTGATGGACCTTCACAGACATTTACCATCACAGTAAACCCAACAGGCCAGGTGAACAAACCTTCGGATCAGGTCGTGTGCAATTATTCCAATACTTCACTGGTAAACTTTACCACAAACAACAATGGAGGAAGCACTACCTATACCTGGACCAACAACACCACGAGCATTGGGCTTGGTGCCAACGGCACCGGAAATATCCCGTCATTTGTGGCCATGAATTCTGGTACTGAACCGGTAGTGGCCCTGATTACAGTAACCCCGACTTTCATGAATGGAGTTCCAGGCTGCCCGGGAACCCCGGAAACCTTTTCAATTACTGTAAATCCTACGGCAACAGTAACAAGTCCTCCGTCAAAAACGATCTGCAACAGTACAACAGTAAATTACACCATCACGTCAGCTACGACAGGAACGACTTTTACATGGACAGTTTATGAGTTAACTTCACCTACTGGTGGCCATATAACCGGGTTTAGTCCTTGTTCCTCAGGCTGCGGCGTCCTGATCAACCATACTTTAGCAAATTCGGGCACCTCACCGGGTGTGGTGAGATATATCATCACACCAACCGGTCCGGGTACAACCATTTGCCCTGGCACTCCGTTTAATTTTGATGTTACGGTACAGCCCATCCCTGATGCCATTGCTTCTCCGCCATCTCAGACAATCTGCAATGGCTCAACGACAAGCATTGCTTTAACAACAAACACTTCCGGAACAACTGTTACCTATTCATGGACTGCCTCACTCACATCAGGCACTGCCACGGGCTTTGCTGACGGTGCCGGCAATGCAATTGCTCAAACCCTTACCAATACTACCACTTCGCCGGCAACTGTTACTTACCATATCACACCCGCCATCAACAACTGTATGGGAATTCCCATTGATGTTGTTGTTACCATCAATCCTGACGGGCAGGTAAATCAACCGGCCAGTCAGGAAGTCTGCAACGGTAATTCAACGACACTCATAACTTTCGGGACACCCGTTACAGGTGGAACTACAACCTATTCGTGGACAAACAACACCCCCGGTATCGGGCTGGCAGCGAATGGTACAGGAAATATTTTGCCATTTATTACCAGCAATAGCGGTTCAATACCAGTAGTTGCAACCATTGTTGTTACACCTGCATTTACAAATGGAGGTATTTCATGCACAGGATCAACCAAAACATTCACCATTACCGTTAACCCATCCGGACAGGTAAATGATCCGTCCGACCAGGTCGTTTGCAACGGTTCAACCACATCGGTCACCTTTACAACCAACAATCCTTCCGGTACAACGACCTACACCTGGACAAATGACCAGATGAGTATTGGATTGGCAGCCAGTGGCACTGGTAATATTGCCGCCTTCGGTGCGGTTAATTCAGGCAATGCTCCTGTAACAGCAACCATCACTGTGACACCTCACCTCACCATTGGTAATTTTCCATGCAGCGGGCCATCACAAATATTCACGATAACTGTGAACCCGACCGGGCAGGTAAATAAACCTGCCGATCAGGAATTGTGCAATAATTCGACTACTTCACAGGTCGACTTTACCACAACTAACATTGGAGGAATCACTACTTATACCTGGATAAATAACACAACAACCATTGGCCTAGCAGCCAGTGGCACAGGTAATATTTCTGCTTTTACAGCCACGAACTCCGGCACGATGCCTGTAGTTGCCACCATTACTGTCACCCCAGTTTTTACCAATGGAGGGACAAGCTGCCAGGGAAGCACCCAAAGCTTTACGATCACTGTAAATCCAACAGCAACAGTAACCAGTGATCCGGCAAAAACAATCTGCAACAATACAGGAGTGAATTACACCATCACCTCAGCTACGACCGGAACGACTTTTACATGGACAGCTTCAGTTATTACTTTACCAACAGGCAATGTAAATGGTTTCAGTGCCTGCAACTCAGGTTGCGGCAACATGATCAACCATACTTTAGCAAATTCGGGCACTTCCCCAGGAGTGGTGAGATATATCATCACACCAACCGGCCCAGGTGTGACCATTTGCCCGGGTACTCCATTTAATTTTGATGTCACGGTACAGCCTACCCCTGATGTCATTGCTTCTCCGCCATCTCAGACAATCTGCAATGGCTCAACAACAAGCATTGCTTTAACAACAAACACTACCGGAGCCACAGTTACCTATTCATGGACTGCATCACTCACATCAGGCACTGCCACGGGCTTTGCTGACGGGGCTGGCAACACAATTGCTCAAACACTTACCAATACGACCACTTCACCGGCAACTGTTACCTACCATATCACACCCGCCATTAACAACTGTACGGGAATTCCCATTGATGTTGTTGTTACCATCAATCCTGACGGGCAGGTAAATCAACCGGCCAGTCAGGAAGTTTGCAATGGTACTTCAACTGCACAAATTACTTTTGGGACCACCCTTACAGGCGGAATCACAACCTATTCATGGACAAACAACACCCCCGGTATCGGACTGGCAGCAAGTGGTTCAGGAAATATATTGCCATTCATAACAATCAATAGCGGTTCATTACCAGTAGTTGCCACCATTGTTGTTACACCTGTGTTTACAAACGGAGGTATTACATGCACTGGATCAACCAAAACATTCACCATTACAGTTAACCCATCCGGACAGGTGAATGATCCGTCAGACCAGGTTGTCTGCAACGGTTCAAACACTTCGGTCACCTTTACAACCAACAATACTTCCGGCACAACGACCTACACATGGACAAATGACCAGACAAGTATTGGATTAGCATCGAATGGCACTGGCAATATTGCCGCTTTCGGCGCTGTCAATTCAGGTAATACACCTGTTACAGCCACAATCACAGTAACCCCTCACCTCACCATTGGTACTTTTCCCTGCAGCGGGCCATCACAAATATTCACCATTACTGTGAACCCGACCGGGCAGGTAAATAAACCTGCCGATCAGGAATTGTGCAATAGTTCGAATACATCACCGGTAACCTTTACCACCAACAACACAGGCGGGAGCACTACCTACACCTGGACGAATAACACAACAAGCATTGGCCTTGCAGACAGTGGTACAGGTAATATCTCCGGTTTTACAGCCACGAACTCCGGTACGATGCCTGTCGTTGCCACCATTACCGTCACCCCGGTTTTCACCAGTGGGGGGACCAGCTGCCAGGGAAGCACCCAAAGCTTTACGATTACAGTAAATCCTACAGCAACAGTAACCAGTTCTCCTGCAAAAACCATTTGCAACAATACAGGAGTGAACTACACCATCACATCAGCTACGACAGGAACGACTTTTACCTGGACAGCTTCAGTTATTACTTTACCAGCAGGCAATATAAACGGTTTCAGTGCCTGCAACTCAGGTTGCGGCAACATGATCAACCATACTATAATAAATTCGGGCACTTCCCCGGGTATAGTGAGATACGTCATTACACCTACTGGTCCGGGTGTGACCATTTGCCCGGGCACTCCATTTAATTTTGATGTCACGGTACAGCCTACCCCTGATGTCATTGCTTCTCCGCCATCTCAGACAATCTGCAATGGCGCAACGACAAGTATTGCATTAACCACAAATATTACAGGAGCAATTGTTACCTATTCATGGACTGCATCACTTACATCAGGCACTGCCTCTGGCTTTGCTGACGGGGCCGGCAATACAATTGCTCAAACACTTACCAATACTACCACTTCACCGGCAACTGTTACCTACCATATCACACCGGCGATAGACAATTGCAACGGGGTGCCTATTGATGTTGTAGTTACCATCAATCCAACAGGACAGGTGAATGATCCGACTGACCAGGTTGTTTGTAACAACGGTTCAACCGCTTTGGTGACCTTTACGACCAGCAACACTACTGGTATTACAACTTACACATGGACAAATGATCAAACAAGTATTGGTTTAGCTGCCAGTGGTACCGGCAATATTGCATCCTTTACTGCCAACAATTCAGGTACTGCACCGGTGGTAGCCTCCATTACGGTGACACCACATTTTACGAATGGTTTGGTGACATGCGACGGGACGGCTCAAACTTTCACCATCACTGTTAATCCAACAGGACAGGTAAATACTCCTGATGACCAGGTAATCTGTAACAATTCAAATTCATCCGTTACCTTTACAACCATCAATACTTTAGGGACCACCACCTATTCATGGACAAATGACCAGACGAGTATTGGTTTGGCTGCCAATGGCACAGGCCATATAGCATCATTTACCACTCTGAATACAGGTACATCCCCGGTTATTGCAACTATTTCGGTGACTCCCCACTACACCTATGGCAATGTAACATGTGATGGACCTGTCAAAACATTCCACATAACAGTAAATCCATCAGGATTTGTCAATCAACCATTGAATCAGGTTCTTTGCAACAGCGCAAATACAAATCCTGTCGTATTTACAACAGTTCTTACCGGGGGTACAACTGCTTATACATGGACCAATGATCAGACCAGTATTGGATTGGCCGGGAGCGGTAGTGGAGACATCCCGTCGTTTGCTGCAATCAACACCGGTTCCAGTCCCGTTGTTGCCACCATCACCGTAACACCCTTTTTTACAAATGGCACGGTAACCTGTGAAGGCCCCGCTAAGAGTTTTTCAATAACTGTAAACCCGGGCGGTCAGATGGATCAACCTGCGAACCAGTATCTCTGTAATGGAGGAAACACTGCATCCGTCATTTTTGTTTCCAGTAATTCAGGAGGAACCACCACCTATTCATGGACCAATGACCAGGCAAGCATTGGGTTACCTGCTATTGGATCAGGAAATATCTCCTCTTTTACTGCCATCAACACCGGTACCTCACCAGTCACGGCGACAATCATCGTAACACCTCATTTTTCCAACGGATCGGTAACCTGTGAAGGTGGCTCAAAAACCTTTACCATTGAAGTGAATCCTACCGCACAGGTGAATCAACCACCCAGTCAGGTGGTCTGCAATAACTTTAATACATCAGCAATCACTTTTTCTACAACAACTACTGGCGGAACGACAGTTTTCACCTGGATAAATAATCAGTCCGGGATCGGCTTATCAGCCTCCGGCACTGGTGATATTCCGATTTTTACGACTGTAAACACCGGATCAACACCTATTGTAGCAACGATTACGGTGACACCTCATTTCAACAATGGAACCGTCACTTGCGACGGACCGGCTAAAACATTTACCATTGCTGTGAATCCATCCGGACAGATGAATCAGCCGGCAAACCAGGTTGTGTGCAATGGTCAAAGCACTGCTCCAATAAATTTCGTGTCAACAAACTTTGGGGGTACCTCAACCTATTTATGGACCAATAACGAGACATCGATTGGTCTGGCAGCAGGTGGAACCGGTGATATTGCAGCTTTCACCGCCATAAATACAGGTTTCACTCCCATTGTGGCAACTATAACAGTAACACCTCAATTCACCAATGGATCTGTCACCTGTGATGGACCAACAACAACTTTTACCATTACTGTAAATCCGACTGGTCAGGTCAATCAACCATCAGACCAGGTGCTGTGTAATTCTTTCAGCACCACACCAGTTATTTTCGGCACCCTAAATTCAAATGGAATTACAACCTACACCTGGACAAATGACCAAATTAGTATAGGCCTTTCTTCAAATGGCACTGGCGACATCCCATCATTTATTGCCATAAATGCAGTGAATGCACCAGTAATTGCCACGATCGTAGTGACTCCTCATTTTGCCAATGGACCTGCAAGTTGTATTGGACCTCCAAAAACTTTCACTTTCACGGTAAATCCTACACCAAATACGATTTTCTCATTACCAAACCAGGTAATATGCTCGGAACATTCTACGACGGCTGTTGGCTTATTCTCCTCCGTCGCCAACACCACCTTCACCTGGACCGTTGCCCCCTCTGGTACCGGTGCCACGCCATGTGCGGCTTCGTGCGGAAATACCATACCCGCAGAAATACTCACCAATTCATCGCTTGTCCCGGTCGATGTGAACTATTCCGTCACCCCTGAATTTGCGACTTGTCTGGGCCAGGTAAGTATTTACACCGTTACGGTCAATCCGCTGCCTGTTTCCAAAATCATCTCCGGCGGCGGTGCTTATTGTGCCGAAGGTCCGGGTGTTCCCATCACTGTTGAAAATACAGAATCCGGCATCGCTTATACTCTTTACCGGGGTGTTGATTCGGTGGCATTTCTTGTTGGCGACGGCACAACCATGTCGTTTCCAAATCAATTCATCGCAGGGGTTTATACCGTGAATGCAATGAATACGGTGACCGATTGCTCCCGGTTTATGAACAATTCTGTTACGGTAACGGTTAATCCGCTGCCAACGGTGTATCCCATGACTACCTCAAGAGACAGCTGTTATACTTTTGGTGGATTGGGCATTAAAATTGGTCTGGCGAATTCTGATACCAACATCAGTTACACGTTGTTTCATGATACAGTTCCCATTGCGCCCTCACTACTAGGGCCTGGTCCATTGAATTTTGGATATAAAACACTTGCCGGATATTATCATGTGAGGGCCACAAACATTATTACAGGTTGTGAAAAATATTTCCCCGACAGCATCAGGGTCTGCGTGATCTATTATCCGAATATTTTTAATGTTTTCGGCGGCGGAGTAATCTGTGAAGGCGATTCCGGTAAAGTCGTTGGAATTGATGGTTCGGAGTTCAATGTAAAATATATTCTAAAAAGAAATGGACTCACTTTCAAAGAAATGTTGGGCACTGCGGCTGAGGACACATTAATATTCGGAAAATTCACCACGGCAGGTTTATATACCGTGCAGGGAATCAACCTTTCCTCCGGCCTCAGTAAAATGATGCACGACAGCGCGGTCATCGTTGTTCACCCTGTGCCTGCTGCTTATCTGCTCGTTCCGCAGGGCGATACCTGCTATGGAACCGAAGTGCTGATCAATGGTTCTGAAGCCGGTATCAATTATTATCTGATCCGGGGAAATGACACCATTTCCATGCGTCCTGGCACTGGACAGTTCGGCTTACTTACATTTGGCCATCAATACGACACTGGTACGTACCGTGTGGTCGCAATCAACCCCATCACCAAATGCAAAACGGATGCAATCGGCACAGTAACCCTGCATCCAGCCCCTGAAATTTTTACGGTAATTCCTCCCGGGATCCTCTGCCCCGGCCAAATCGTCCAGGTAACTGGCTCACAAATCGGTATAAATTATCAGTTGCGCCGCGACAGCCTGATCAATGTCGGACCTCCCATCCCCGGAACGGGTGTTTCCCTCAATTTCGGTCCGCAATATCTTCCCGGAAAATACCGCGTGATTGCTTATAATCCTTTGACACACTGCTATTCATGGATGAATGGTGATGCCACCATCCAGCCAGCACCCACCGTTTACAACATGCTGCCTTCGGGCGATACATGTGCCATTGCCCTCATCAGGCTGAATGGTTCACAAACCGGTATATCCTACCGGTTAATTTTAAATGAAACCCAATACCTCGACAGTTTATATGGTACCGGCCAGCCGCTCCTGTTCGGCTCCTACCAAACCGCCGGAACTTATAAGATCAAGGCCATTGATACCCTCACCCATTGTGAATACTGGATGGCTGACAGCCTCCGGATATTTGCCACTCCTATTAAATACAACATCACCCCCAACGGCATTGCCTGTGCAAATTCACCCATCGGTCTCGACAACTGTCAGAGCGGCGTGTTGTATACATTGATCCGCAACGGGTCGATCATCGTGGCAGGTCCTATACCTTGTACAGGAGGAGCATTTTCTTTTGGAGCCCAATCCCTTCCGGGGACTTATACGATAGAAGCAACTTTTGCCTCCACATCATGTCATTCGGTGATGAATGGCAGCGCCATCCTATTGCCACTGCCGGTTACCTATCAGATCGAACCCCAGGGCAGTCAGTGTGCAGGAACCGAAATCTATCTCAATGGATCCCAAACGGGCATTTCTTATCAGTTGCTCCGTAACAGTATCATTCAGGTTACCAAAGATGGCAATGGCACCATGCTGAGTTTCGGAAAACAATTCCTCGCAGGTGTTTATACCGTGAAAGCCGTGAACACCATAACCACCTGTGATACGCTGATGGATGGAACCACCACGATTATGCCCGGCCCCATTGAGTATACGATTACCCCTGCCGGGATCAACTGTTCACCAACCATCATCGGACTCTCCAATTCAGAAACAGGCCTCATGTACCAGCTCAGACGCGACAGTCTGACCAATGTCGGCTTACCTCACGCTGGAACCGGATCAGCCCTTATTTTCGGATCGCAGCATCTGCCGGGTGTTTACCGGATTGTGGCCTACAACCCAACAACCGATTGCTATGGCTGGATGCCCGGAAGCGTCACCATTGAGCCTCCGGCGGTGGTTTATAACATTCTCCCTTCCAGGGATACCTGTGCCCCCGCAATCGTTCGCCTCAATGGATCGCAATCAGGAAAAAGGTATATACTGATTCTGAACGGAACGATTTATCTCGACACCCTCATGGGAACCGGCGGGCCACTGATATTTGGCACTTACCAAACCAGCGGGGTGTATAAAATCACAGCGACCGATACCGTTACCGATTGCCAGTATCCCATGGCCGATAGTGTGCGAATTTTCGCTCTTCCGACAAAATACAATGTCATACCCAACGGTGTTGGCTGTGCCAATATGAACATCGGACTGGATGGTTCTGAAACCGGGGTGAATTACACCTTGATCCGCGACAGCTTGTTCATTGCTGCAGGCCCGGTTGCGGGTACCGGCAGTGCCATCTGGTTCGGGAATCAGTTCTATCCCGGCAAATACACGGTACAAGCAGTATACAGTACTAATTCCTGCAATTCAGTGATGAATGGTGCAACTGTACTGAGCCCATTGCCGGAGAGTTTCCTCGTGCAGCCTGCCGGCGATCAATGTGTCGGGACCGATATTTACCTGAATGGCTCCCATATCGGGGTTTCATACCAACTGCTTCGAAATAACATACCTGTTTCAACCCTCCCTGGAACCGGATTTATCATTCATTTCGGACTTCAGTACCAGGTGGGAATTTATACCGTGAAGGCTGTGAATACCATCACTTCCTGCGACACCATGATGACAGGCAGTACCAACATACAGCCCTCACCACTCACTTTTGCCGTTCTGCCGCAGGGTGCCAATTGCGCCCCGGCTGAAATCAGCCTTGCCGGGTCTCAGAATGGTGTTTCCTACGAGCTTTACAGAAATGGATTTTCCATAGCGACAGTGCCTGGAACTGGCGGCCCGGTTACCTTTGGGTTACAACCTGCAGGTTCCTATTTTGTGATCGCCACAACCGTTGCTACTTTGTGTTCCGACACCCTGCCAGATCATGTGATATTAACACCGGGACCTGTTGCATTTGCAGGCAATGATACGGCCATTTGTGCAACATATACGCTGCAACTGGCCGGTCAGGCTACAAGTTATACATCTTCAATATGGTCAACCATGGGTGATGGGATCCTCTCTGATCCCGCCATCCTGAACCCTGTTTATACACCGGGGCCTGCTGATATAACTTCAGGCTCTGTCAACCTGGTACTCATGGTTTATGGTTCCCCCGAATGCATGTCTGTTTCAGTGACCGATACGATCATTGTTACCATCAACCCCTTCCCCATCGTCGATGCAGGGGCAAACGACACGATCTGCGTTACCCAAACAGCTTCCCTGAATGCTTCGGTTCAACACGTTTCCACCATGCACTGGACCACCATGGGCGATGGGACCTTCGACAATGCCATTGTTTTAAACCCTGTTTATTCCCCCGGGCCGCTCGATCAACTGGCAGGGCATGTCCAGTTAAAGCTGACGGTTCATGGAACACTTTCCTGTATGGGCGATACCATCTCCGATTTTCTGACCCTGTACTTTCAGCCATTGCCTGTGGCTTCTGCAGGACCGGACGATACCATTTGTGAAAATTGGTCATACCGGCTTTCCGGCAGTGCGCAGCACCAATCATCGGTTCTATGGACAACATTGGGAGATGGTTCGTTTGACAATCCGGCCATTCTTGATGCAACCTATACGGCCGGCACCAACGACCGGACTACAGGAAGCGTCCGTCTTGTCCTCACAGCAAATGGGTTAGCTCATTGTTCACTTGAAACCGACCGGGATACCATGAAGCTGATCCTGAACAAACTTCCTATGGTGAATGTCGGGCCGGATACAACCATTTGCGCCAACCAGTCTTATCATGTTTTTGCAACAGTCCAGCGCAATTCCGATCTTTTATGGATCACTTCGGGTGATGGAACTTTCAACAACATCCACACCCTCAACCCTGTATATACACCTGGACCGTTGGATATTCTTACCGGATCGGCGATGCTCAGGCTTTCCGTTCACGGGGTACTCAGTTGCCTCACCGAAACAGTTTCCGACAGCTTACTGCTTTCCCTTTATCCTTTACCCGTTGCCAACGCAGGCAATGATACACTTTCCTGCCCGAATGTGGCTATCCCGATGCACAGTTCGGCTGCCCATTACATGTCGGTGCTCTGGAGTTCCCTGGGGGATGGGGTATTTGACAATTCAACCCTCCTGCAACCACATTATACCCCGGGATTGATCGATCTCCAGCAAGGATTTGTCTCCCTGATCATGACGGTGAACGGCTTGCAGCAATGTGCTCCAGTGATTGATTCGGATACCATAACCATTACCTTCAAGCCGTTGCCGGCCATAACTTTGAGCGGAACAGACACCATCTGCGAAGGCACCTCAGTCTTTGTGACCATGACCCTGTCAGGCCTTGGTCCATGGTCTGTCACTTATACGGATGGTCTGAACAATTTTACCATCAACAACATTCCGGCTAGTCCTTACAATCTGAGTGTCAGCCCTATTGCAACAACCACCTACACCATTTTGTCGGTGACCGATGCGAACTGTACCGTAACCCAGACAGGACCATTTTTCACTATTACAGTGTACCCGCAACCGGACACTTATAACATGACTTCCACCAATGGTGGCGGATACTGCGAAGGTGGCTCAGGCATTGAAATCGGCCTTGATGGTTCCCAAACAGGTATCTTATACCAGTTGCTGTTTTCAGGGATGCCAAGCGGCACGCCACTGCCTGGCACCGGAGCGCCAATCTCTTTTGGCTGGAAGACGACCCCGGGGATATATCAGGTAGAAGCACGGCATCCGCAGACTTTGTGCGAAGTCACCTATAGCGACAGTGTACTGGTGCGTATTTTCGCTACCCCGCAGGTCGATTTTACCAGCGACTCCGCCTGCCTTGGTTTTCCGACACAGTTCCATCTCACCGGGCTTGATATTGGCCGGATTGCCACCTGGCAATGGAATTTCGGAGATGGCAATTCAGCTACATTTACCTCTCCGTTTGAACCTTCGCATCTGTATCCGGCGACCGGCAACTACCTTGTTACCCTCTTCGTGACAGATACCAACGATTGTGTGAATACTTTTTCGCACACTGTTTCTGTGAGTGAACTGCCTTTCGTATGGTTTTCGCATGATGCCCCGAGATGTACCGGCAACGCGGTTACCTTTACCGATCAATCTCATGCCACTGGAAGCAACTACCTGCAATCCTGGCATTGGGAATTCGGGGATGGTTCCGATACTACTATATTCTGGTCGGGATTTTCGCAAATATCCCATGTATATTCCTTGCCAAACATGTATGCTGTAACGCTGACAGTTACTACCAACAAAGGATGTTCAGCCGTGATCACCAGAAATATACAGATTACCCCTGCTCCTGCTGCCAACTTCTCTTTTAGCAATGCATGTGAGAATGAAGAGGTCCAATTTACCGATCTCTCTCTGCTCAATGGTGGTGGTTCTGTTGTAACCTGGCACTGGAATTTTGATGATCCTTTGTCGGGCCAAAACAATACGGACACAACTCAATCTCCGGTTCATGTATTCAGTGCAACCGGAACTTATCAGGTCCGCCTGATTGTAATCAATTCCGGCAGCTGCCGGGATACGATCATCAAGGTCGTTACAGTGCAGCAAGGCCCCACCCCCATGTTTACCTACAATACAGCCTGCCTTGGCTCAGCAACCCAATTCACCGACACCTCCACCCCGCATGCCGCCTCAAACATTGAATGGCAATGGGATTTCGGCGATGGCAGCCCTGTTTCTGCTTCCCAGAACCCCTCGCATGTTTATGTATATGCGGGTACTTACCCTGTAAAACTGACGGTTAAAAATTCAAATTACTGCAGCCATGATACCACCATTAATGTATTGGTTCTTCCACTTCCTGTTGCGGGATTCCAAACCAATGCCCCCCGGTGCCATGGTGCCCCGGTAACCTATACCAACACATCGACCACCCCTCATGGCCAGATCGTGAAATGGGTATGGAATTTTGGCGATGGAACGGATACAACTATATTATACCCATCTGTTCCAAATGTCACCCATACGTTTGTTGGTACTGCATCCCAGCATGTCGTAAGACTTACCGTTAAAACGAGCGACAGTTGTACTGCCTGGGTGGAACACCTCATCCAGAGCGTCTCCGGACCAGATGCCGCATTTTATCATTCAGATGTGCTTTGCGTGGGACAAAATGTACAGTTTACTGATTCAAGCCTGTTGAATGGCGGCGGCCCGATTACATCCTGGCGCTGGAATTTCAACGACCCCTTGAGCGGTACTGGCAATACCTCCACGCTTCAGAATCCTCTCCACGCATTTACCGCGTCAGGTACTTTCAACGTTAAAATGGTTATCGCAAATGCAGGTGGTTGTAAGGATTCATTGGTAAAACCCGTTATCATCAATGTGCTGCCGGTTGCCAATTTTACTTTCGACACCGTATGCCAGGGATCTTTGGTCCATTTTACCGACCAGTCCACCACCAATCCCGGAACCATTCTTACCTGGGACTGGGATTTCGGGGATGGCTCAATACATGCCACGGTACCCAATCCATCGCATCTCTATACCACCGCAGGGCCCTTTACGGTGAAACTCACTGTGATGAATTCCGGACAATGTACAAATTTCAAGACCAAAGTAGTACACCTCAGCCCGGCACCATTTGCCGCATTTTCAAACAGCACGGAGAATTGTAGCGGATCTGAGGTATCCTTTATTGATCAATCCACCTATACACAAGGTTATATTGTAATATGGACCTGGGATTTTGGCGACGGACATGATACGGTCATCAACTTCCCTGCTTATTCACCTGTCATCCATACGTATGCTACTGCCGGAACATACAACGTTATCCTGACTGTGAAAACCACAGACAGCTGCACAGCCAGTGCTTCGAATGTAGTGACCGTGTACAACCCTCCGGTTGCCAATTTCACCTATTCATCTGTCAGTTGCCAGGGATCCCCGATTCAGTTTACCGATACCTCTCAACCCAATGGCAGTGGGTCGGTCGTTTCGTGGGACTGGGATTTTGGCGACCCCGGATCTGGTGTAAATAATCAGTCGATCCTGCAGAATCCTACCCATACCTTCGTCAATTCCGGAACATATCAGGTGCGCCTGATCATTCACAACGCCTACCAGTGTTACGATACCGTCGAAAAAACGGTAACCATCAGCGCCAACCCGATTGCTGATTTTACCGCGGATACGGCATGCGATGGTTCATTGGTCCATTTCACCGACCAATCTACCTCTTCGTCCGGAACCATCATCAGCTGGTTGTGGGATTTTGGTGACGGAAGCCCCTTTGGTACCAGTCAGAACCCCACTCATCTGTACGCAACACCCGGCAGTTATACCGTTACACTCACAGTTACCACCAGCATGGGTTGCCAGCACTCGGTGAACCACATGATACTTGTAAAAACAGCGCCGACCGCATTGTTTGCTGCCTCCGGTTTTTGCAGGGGCGGACCTACCCAATTTACCGATCAGTCGACTACCTCAGTTGGTTCGATTACCGCCTGGAGTTGGAATTTCGGGGACGGAAATTTTGCCACCGTGCAAAACCCTGTCCATATTTACGCCAATCCGGGAACATTCACCGTTAAACTTATGGTGACCAATTCCGGCGGGTGTACTGATTCGGTCAGCATTCCAGTCATAATCCTGCAACGGCCATCAGCCAACTTCAGTTATTTCAGTTTCTATTGCCCTGAGGGCAAGGTAACGTTTACCGATCAATCAGTACCTGCAGGATCTCCGGTAACAAGCTGGAGCTGGACTTTTGCGCCTGGCTCATACAGCACATCGCCCAATCCGGTGTTTGTGTACAGCAACCTGGCGTCAAACCAGTTGGTACAACTGATTGTTCATGATGCGAATGGTTGTTATGACACCATCGATTCAACAATTTTCATCAAACCGGGATTTGCATTCACCTTTACTGCCCCGCCAAGTTGCCTTGGCACACCAACAGCGTTTACGCCGGTGAGTCTTGCAGCGGGGGATATTCTTTCCGACCTTCACTGGACGTTTGGCGAATCCTCTTCGGGAACCGGCAACACTTCCACCCTTTATGAACCATTCCATACTTACGCCAACCCTGGTTCCTACACCGTGAAACTCAAAGCATCCAATTCGGACAATTGTGTTGATAGCGTATTCAAAGATGTGACCGTGAACCGGCTTCCAATAGTTTCTGTAACCTACACCGGTGGATTGCGCTGCGATTCTATCACTTTCCATAATGCATCATCCGGCGGCGATGTTCCATTAGATAGTTTATACTGTCAGTTTGGTGATGGCAGCGATACGACTTTTGTACCTCCGGTTCCAGCTGAATTTATTCATCAGTACCCCGGATTTGGCTGGTTCACCGCCGTATTCACTGCGTATAATCATAATGAATGCCTTGCCACCGAAACGATCAATGTAAATGCTGCGTGTATTTCATCTTCGTTTATCAACAGTGATACGCTGGCTTGCCAGAACAGCCGCGTGGTATTCTCCGACAATTCTTCCCCGGTTGACCTCATCCATTTGTGGAAATGGAGTTTCGGTGATGGAAAGGATACAACCTATACCACCTATAGCCCCGAAATCAGCCATTCATATTCTGCTACGGGCACCTTCCCCGTTTCACTGATTGTCAGAACACAAAGTGGAACCGGAGGTGTTAGTGATACTTCAAGACTCCAGGTGGTTGTTAAATCATCCCCGGTTTCCGACTTTAGTGTCGAGGGTGTTTGCAAAGGCGATTCATCGCGGTTTATCAATCTGTCCGACAGCAACGGCGTACCTCTCATCTCAACGCTCTGGACATTTGGGGATCCTGCCTCACAGGCGAATGATACATCACGGCTAATCAACCCTGTTCACCGGTATATGACACCTGGGGTCCATACTGTGACCCTCATCCAGCGCAATGATCTGGGGTGCGGCGATACCCTCAGGAAAACGGCACTGGTGCATAAGCTTCCAGAGGCAGCTTTTATAACTACGATGCCATGTGTACGGTACGATATCCAGTACAAAGATAAATCAGTGCATGGCGATACCATACCAATAAAGTGGCTTTGGAACATGGGAAACCCAAGAAATCCTTACGATACGCTGATGGTGAAAAATCCGGTTTACCGGTTCGATTCAGCGGGTACCTATATGACCTATCTGAAAGTGCAGGATGAGTATGGTTGCAGCGATACCATTGTAAAACCGGTAACCGTGCTCCCATCACCAATTGCGGCCTTTACCGTTACAGAAAATATCAATGGTAAACAAGGAAAGATCAGGTTGAACAATGAATCCTCCAAAGATGCAAAAGGGTTCAAATGGACCTTTGGCAACGGAGGCACCTCCGATGAAGTAAACCCTGTGGTAACCTATGCTTCCGATGAACAAGCGTATGTCATTGAACTGGTGACATGGAACGATGGCGTTTGCTTTGATACCACCTCTTTAAAATACGAATTCCTTTTCGACAATCTGTTTGTCCCGAATGCTTTTTCACCCGACAATGTCTCGGGCGGTTTGGGATGCAGGGAGTTTAAACCCAAAGGGATGAACCTGGTTGACTACCATGCAATGATATTTGACAAATGGGGACATCTGCTATGGGAATCCACCAAACTTGACTGTCAGGATCCGAATGTTGTAAATTGTTTGGGTATCCCGACGGAAGTCTGGGATGGCACCTTCAACGGCCAGCCCATGCCGCAGGATGTTTACATGTGGAAAATCAGTGCAACATTCAAAAACGGCAAGGCGTGGGAAGGATCCGATACGGGCAAGGGCAGTACCACCACCATGGGAACCGTAACACTGATCAGATGAAAAAGATTTGGTGGTTAATAATTAATGCGTATCTTTGCACTCGATTTAATTGAGAACGAAACGGGGGGACAGCGAGTCCCCTCTTTTATTAATAATCTATGATCACTGAAGCGAAAGTAACAAAGTTAATTGAAGGGTATCTCTCAGGAGGTGAATTCTTTTTGGTTGACGTGGCTATCAGGTCGGGTAATCGCATTTCGGTCTTTATTGACGGCGATCATGGTGTAAATATTGACGCCTGCCGTGAATTAAACCACTTTTTGAATGAAAGTTTTGACCGCGATACCGAAGATTTCGACCTCACTGTTTCATCTGCCGGGGCCGATCGTCCCTTAAAACTGGCCAGACAGTATAAAAAGAACATTGGTAATTCGCTTGATGTGGTGACCAAAACCGGTGAAAAATTCACAGGGGTGGTTATAACAGCCAATGAAACCGGAATTGAATTGGAGATACAGCCTCTGAAAAAGACAAAAAAAGATACGGAAATAAAAATTATGTCGTTGAATTTCAGCGATATAAAATCCGCAAAAGAAGTAATCACTTTTAAACAGTAGACTCACAAAACAATGGAACATCTGAATTTAGTCGAAACCTTTTCGGAATTCAAAGAATTCAAGAACATCGACAGGGAAACCATGATGCGCATCCTGGAAGATGTATTCAAACACATGCTGACGAAAAGGTTTGGGTCGGCCGATAATTTCGACATCATTGTAAACATTGATAAAGGAGACCTTGAAATCTTCCGTTCACGCACCATTGTAGACGATGGAACGGTTGAGGATGAAAATACCCAGGTCCCACTTTCTGAAGCCATCAAAATTGAACCTGATTTTGAGGTCGGTGAAGAATTATCAGAGGAGGTCAAACTTGGTAGCTTTGGCCGTCGTGAAATTCTTGCCATTCGCCAGAATCTCATCTCCAAAATACAGGAATACGAGAAAAATAACATCTATACCAAATACCGCGAAAAAATTGGTGAAATTATTTCCGGTGAGGTATATCAGGTCTGGAAAAAAGAGATCCTGGTGATGGACGATGAAAACATTGAACTGATCCTTCCAAAATCAGAACAGATTCCATCTGATTTCTACAGAAAAGGTGATACCATCCGCGCTGTCGTTTCAAAAGTGGAAATGAAAAATAACAATCCGATCATCATTCTTTCGCGGACCTCAGAATCATTTCTTGAACGTTTATTCGAATCGGAAGTTCCTGAAGTATACGATGGCCTGATCAATATTAAAAAAATTGTCAGGGTTCCCGGTGAACGTGCAAAAATCGCGGTCGAATCTTATGACGACCGTATCGACCCGGTTGGTGCTTGTGTTGGAATGAAAGGAAGCCGCATCCACGGGATCGTTCGTGAATTGAAAAATGAAAATATCGACGTAATCAATTATACAACAAACCCTTCGCTGTTTATCCAACGTGCGCTCAGCCCTGCAAAAGTTTCGTCAATCGTAATAATTGAAGCTGAAAAAAGAGCCGATGTTTACATGAAGCCCGATCAGGTTTCACTGGCAATTGGAAAAGGAGGTTTCAATATCAAACTGGCCGGTAAATTAACAGGTTATGAAATTGATGTATACCGCGATACCGATGTCGATAATGAAGATGTTGACATTCAGGAGTTTTCCGATGAAATCGATCAGTGGATTATTGATGAATTAAAAACCATTGGCTGCGACACGGCGAAAAGTGTATTGGATATGGATGTTGCAGAATTGGTGAGGCGTACCGACCTTGAAGAAGAGACAATCAATGAAGTAGTCCGTATTTTAAGCGCGGAATTTGAATAAAAAACCATAATTTTGCTGAATGAGTGAAGGTATAGTAACTACCAGGTTAAGCAAAGCGGCACGGGAATTTAACATTGGGATCAAAACCGTAGTGGATTTCCTTGTAAAAAAGGGATTTCCGGTTGAATTGGATCCCAATGCGAAATTGTCACAGGAGATGTATAATCTTCTGATGAAAGAATTCGCGTCGGAAAAACATGTCAAAGAGGAGGCGAAGAAAATTGGGCTCCAGTTTACTGCCCATGAAACAATCACCATCGAAGATAAAAAATCAGCCTTCAAGGACCGTGAAAAGGAACTTGATGATCTTTTTATTAAGAACGTCTCCATGGATTTCGAAAAGAAACAGTATGAGGCAGCAAAAAAACCCAAAGAGGTTGTTTTTGTTAAGGAAACTGTTCATGAAGAAAAGAAACCCGAGGCTGTCCCCCAGGCTGAACCCCCAAAACCGGCTGTAACAGTCGCTGTGGAAAAGAAACCGGAACCAGTAGCGCCTGTTATCGAAGAACTGCCTGTGGTGGTTATTCCTGAAACACAACCTGCTGAAATAATTGTAGTTGAAGAGCAACCTGTCATCGTTGAAATACCTGAAGTAGTTGAAATACCTGAAAAGGAAACCCCGGTCATGGAGGCTCCTGCAGATCAGGCACAGCTTCCGGTCGAATTAGAGCAGGTACCATCTCCGGCACCAGAATCAATTCAGAAGCCAACAAATGATTTGAAAATTGTTGGCAAAATGGATCTTGCTGTTTTTGATAAAAAATTATCCAAAAAAGTCAAACTAAAAGTACAACCTTCCACAGAAGAAATAACTCCTGCACCAACAACGGAACCGGCACCGGTTGTAGCAGAAAATGTGCCTGAAGTAATTGAGCCGGCCATACCCGCGGTCGAACCCCCTGCCCCCGTACCAGTCATTCCCAAAGTGGTTGAACCTGTGCAGGAATCCAATTTTCTTCCCACCGAACGCATTAAACTGGAAGGTCCGACCATCCTGGGTTCAATTGTATTGCCCGAACCGAAGAAGATTGAGAAGAAGAAGCATACACCGGTTGCCTCCTCCTCTGACGAGACCCTGAAATCAAAGAAAAAGAAACGCAAACGTATCAAACGTCAGGGTGAAGAAGGTACAGTTTCCACAACAGCCAGTACCGATATTCCTCGTCCGGTGTTGCACAAACCAACACTTGCAAAGGATAAAAAACATCATAAGGATATACAAAAGCCTGAAGTAACTTCCGAAGACATCGAAAAGCAGATCAAAGAAACGTTGGCACGTTTAAGCCCTGCCGGAAAGTCTAAAGCGTCGAAATACCGTAAAGCAAAGCGTGATGCGGTGAGTCACCAGATGCATCAGGAATTGGAACGAATGGAAGAAGGCAAACGTGTGATCAAAGTCACTGAATTTGTCACTGCCAATGAACTTGCCTCCATGTTGAGTGTGCCGGTCACAGATGTCATTTCAACCTGTATGGCCCTTGGCATGTTCGTTTCCATCAATCAACGGCTCGATGCTGAAACCCTCACCCTCGTTGCTGAAGAATTCGGCCACAAAGTTGAGTTTGTAAGTGTGGAGGTTCAGGAAGCCATTAAACAAAATGAGCCTGATAAACCGGAAGATATGGCCGAACGGCCACCCATTGTGACTGTAATGGGACATGTTGACCATGGCAAGACGAAACTCCTCGATTTTATCCGTAGTACCAATGTGGTTGCCGGTGAAGCAGGAGGAATTACCCAGCACATCGGTGCGTATGAAGTGATGCGCGAAGATGGCAGGAAAATCACCTTCCTCGATACCCCCGGTCACGAAGCATTTACGGCCATGCGTGCCCGTGGTGCCAGTGTTACCGATGTTGCCATCATCGTCATCGCAGCTGATGAAAATGTGATGCCCCAAACCCGGGAAGCAATCAACCATGCGCTTGCTGCAGGGGTTCCGATTGTTTTCGCATTCAATAAAATGGACAAGCCCAATTCACAACCTGAGAAAGTACGTGAAGAGCTGTCAAAAATGAATATCCTTGTTGAAGAATGGGGCGGGAAGTACCAGACACAGGAAATATCCGCAAAGGTTGGTACAAACGTTGAACTGCTTCTTGAAAAGGTATTGCTGGAGGCAGAAATGCTAAGCCTGAAAGCCAACCCTTCAAGGCTGGCAACAGGTACAGTCATTGAATCATCCCTGGACAAAGGTCGTGGATATGTTTCCAAACTGCTGGTACAAAACGGAACCCTCCGCGTCGGAGATATCGTATTGGCCGGCGCAACTTATGGCAAAGTAAAAGCCATGTATAATGAACGTAACCAGCCTATCAAAGAGGCCGGTCCGTCACAGCCCATGCTGATGCTCGGTTTAAACGGCGCCCCGCAGGCTGGCGATGGCTTCAATGTAATGGCTGATGAAAAAGAGTCAAAACTTATCGCCACCAAACGTTTGCAATTGCAGCGTGAACAAGGGTTGCGGACTCAAAAACATATCACCCTGGATGAAATCGGACGCCGTATCGCAATTGGCGACTTCAAGGAACTCAACATCATTGTCAAATGCGATGTGGATGGTTCAGTTGAAGCTTTATCGGATTCATTGTTGAAGTTATCCAACGAAGAGGTGATGGTCAATGTGATCCACAAATCAGTTGGCGCCATTATCGAATCGGATGTATTGCTCGCTTCCGCTTCAAATGCCATTATCGTTGGCTTCCAGGTTCGTCCATCAGCAAATGCACGCAAACTCGCAGAAGCTGAACAGATCGACATCCGCTTATACTCCATTATCTACAAAGCAATTGAGGAAATTAAAGCTGCCATCGAAGGCATGTTATCACCTGATATTGAAGAGAAAATCCTCTGCAACATTGAAGTCCGTGATGTATTTAAAATCACCAAAGTTGGTTCCGTTGCCGGATGTATGGTGCTGGATGGAAAGGTGACAAGGAATACCAAAATCAGGGTCATCCGCGATGGGATTGTAGTCTACACGGGTATGCTTGGATCACTGAAACGCTTCAAAGACGATGTAAAAGAGGTACAAACCGGTTACGAGTGCGGTCTGAATATCGAAAACTTCAATGACATCCAGGTAGGCGACATTGTGGAAGGTTACGAATTGACCGAGGTAAAGAGGAAACTTTAACAACCAGTTATCGCTGCAATGTTTGCAGCCTGTCCGGACCGATTGATACTGTGTCTACCGGTAATCCGACTTCATTTTCGACAAATCTGATGTATTCTGCCAGGGCTTCCGGGATATCATTCACGGAAGTGCAACCATCTAGGGTTGTATCCCACCCTTTCATCTCCTTATATTCCGGTTGGATTTTCTCATCGCTGAGATCGAATGGAAAACCCGGTAAATTTAACCCGTCTGACTGGTAGTTCGTGCAGATTTTAATAGCCGGGAACGGGTTCAGCACATCAGCCTTCATCATGATCAGACTATCCACGCCATTCAGCATGACCGAATATTTCAATGCCGGCAGGTCAAGCCAGCCACATCGGCGTGGGCGACCTGTCGTAGATCCGAACTCGTTGCCTCCTGCCCTCAGTTTCTCGCCATCCGAATCAAATAATTCTGTGGGGAAAGGACCGCTGCCAACACGTGTGCAATAAGCCTTAAAAATTCCATAGATTTTACCAATTTTTCGCGGAGAAATTCCCAAGCCGGAACAAACGCCTGCAGTGATGGTATTTGAAGAGGTTACAAAAGGATATGACCCAAAATCAACATCAAGCATGGTTCCCTGTGCACCTTCGGCAAGTACCGATTTTCCCTGGTCAAGGCTTTCATTCAGGAAGGTTTCACTGTCAATGATCTTCAAACCCTTCAAACGCTGGATCGATTCAAACCACTTTGCTTCGTAAGCATCAAAAGTCAGCCCGTCAAAAAGATGCGATGAATAGTCAAATCCAAGATGGCGAACCGCTTCAAGATGGGTAGCTTTAAGCTGTTCATACCGGAGATTGAAAGAATGCTCAGAAACATTTCCAACCCGTAACCCGTTCCGGCCATATTTATCGGTGTAGGTCGGACCAATTCCTTTCAGTGTTGAACCAATTTTGGAAGTTCCTTTTTCGGATTCCAGCGCGGCATCAAGCAACCGATGGGTAGGCAAAATTAAATGGGCGCGGCGGGAAACCAACAGGTTTTCTTCTGGTTCCATGCCGGCATTGCGAAGTGAATCCAGCTCTTTGAACAGGATAAATGGGTCGATAATTACGCCATTCCCGATTACATTAAGTGTTTCCCGGTGAAAAATCCCTGAAGGGATGGTATGCAGCACAAATTTTCTTCCTCCGAAAATTATCGTATGGCCTGCATTCGGCCCGCCTTGAAACCGGGCAATAATGTCGTACTTTGGGGTGAATACATCAACAATTTTCCCTTTGCCCTCATCTCCCCATTGCAGCCCAAGGATCACATCAACCTTCATCATTGGCTTTTATTTCTTGGATGCTGAATGACCGTAAAAAGTAAGTGCATAGTGCGAAATATTCACATTGAACATCGATTCAATGTGGGCTTTCATCTCCTCAATCCGTGGATCGTAAAACTCCAGAACCTCTCCTGTATCGTCAAAAATAAAATGATCATGCTGTTTAAGCAACGTTGATTTTTCAAATTGGGCATAATTGGTACCAAACTGATGCTTGGTTACCAATCCACAATCAAGAAGCAGTTCGATGGTGTTATATAGGGTGGCCCTGCTTACCCGGTATTTGTGGTTCTTCATCCGGATGTAGAGCGTTTCAATGTCAAAATGTCCTTCAGTTGCAAATATCTCCTTCAAAATAGTATAACGCTCCGGGGTTTTACGGTGGCCATGCCGTTCAAGATAGTCTGTGAATAAATTGCGAGCGGTTTCGAATAAATCTTCCATAGTTTTTTTAATCATATTTGAAAATTTGGCATAAAGATAGACATTTATCAGTATTTAGAACGAATAAAAATAGTTTTTTTTTACTAATTTATCCTCGTAACATGTTTTATACCGTCAACCATGTTTAACTTGATTAAAGCATCATTCAAATTTGCAGTATTTTTAACATACAGTGCAATGGCGCCTTCTGTAAGTCCATCCATGGCATCAATATGGAAAGATTTGATATTCAGGTTCAGGTCATTAGAGAGGATGCGGGTTATTTCGTTGATCAGTCCCTGCCTGTCTATACCGATCACCTTAATTTCTGTTACAAAGGAGATTGATTCGAGATTCTCCCAGTTCACCGCAACCATTTTATTTCCATAAACGGTAATAAGTTCCTGTGCTTTAACACATTTTGTCCGATGAATCTGCATGGGCAGTTGATCCGATATCCTAAGTCCGATCACATCATCACCAGGAATGGGATTACAGCACGCAGCAACTGAATAATCGATAGCAGCCGGATCAGTAACAGTTGGACGGCCATCCCTGGCTGTCTGGACTCTTTTCAGAGGCGGGTTGTCAGCCTCCTCAGAACCTGAAACCTTGGATGAACCCTTGGAAACATAATTTTGCCATCCATTACGGACATTCGAAGCAGCGAAAAGTTTTACATCTTTTACTCCAACGGTTCCCAACGAAACAGAATAGAATAGATCCACGATGCTGCTAAAATTATTGGCGGCCATGAATTTCTTTATATTATCGTTTGAGAACTCCAGACCGAGTTGGGTAAAATAAATCCCCAACTTTTCTTTTCCGGACTTGGCGTATTTCTTTTTTTCCGCCCGAACTGCTAACTTAATGCTTGTTTTAGCCCGTGTGGTAACAACATAGCCAAGCCATTCTTCCTTGGGGGACTGTTTCAGGGAAGTGATAATTTCAACCTGCTGGCCATTTTTCAGCACTTGGGTGAAGGGAACCAGTTTTTTATCAACCTTTGCCCCAATGCAGGTATTTCCCAGTTCACTGTGAATTGCATAAGCAAAATCAAGCACAGTTGCACTGGCCGGAAGTGACCTGAGTTCACCTGACGGGGTAAACAAAGATATTTCATCGAGAAAGAAAAATCCTTTGACATCATCTATAAACGACATCGCATCAGTATCCGGACTTTCGATCATCTCCTTGATACGGTCAAGCCAGTTATCCAGCCGGCTGTTGATGTGCATCGCCTCCTTATATTTCCAATGGGCTGCATATCCTTTTTCGGCTATTTCGTCCATCCGGCGGGAACGGATTTGAATTTCAACCCATTGACCCGTATGACTCATGACAGTGGTATGCAGTGCTTCGTATCCGTTGGCTTTGGGAATTGAAATCCAATCGCGCAATCTGTCCATGTTGGGCCGGTAAAAGTCAGTAATGGCCGAATAAACCTTCCAGCAATCCGATTTTTCTGTTTCAACAGCCGAATCAATCACGATCCTAATCGCAAAAATATCATATATTTCCTCGAATGGGACCTCTTTCTTCTGCATTTTCAACCAGATGGCCGCAATGGATTTTTCGCGGTCGTGGATTTCAAATACAAATCCCTTTTCAGTAAGTGCCTTTTTTATCGGATATATAAATTTATTAACAAATCGTGTCCGGCTTTTTGCAGATTCCTTCAGCTTTTTTGAGATGGCATCATATACGGCCGGCTCAGTGTATTTCATGGCAAGATCTTCCAATTCGCTTTTGATGGCATGCAAACCAAGCCTGTGAGCCAGCGGGGAATAGAGATAAATGGTTTCGGAAGATATTTTCAGCTGTTTTTCATGTGTCAGCGCATCAAGTGTGCGCATGTTGTGCAGCCTGTCGGCCAGTTTGATCAGGATGACCCTTACATCATCAGAAAGTGTCAGCAGGATTTTTTTGAAATTTTCAGCATGGATTGAGGCCGTATGCTGATCGAAAATCCCCTTGATCTTGGTTAGCCCGTCAATGATTGCCGTGACTTTATCACCAAACAGCCCCCTGATATCTTCAATGGTGTATTCCGTATCTTCTACAACGTCATGAAGCAACGCACATACGATGGAAGTGGCACCAAGCCCAATTTCTTCCACCGCGATGGTAGCAACACTCAAAGGATGATATATGTATGGCTCACCGGTCTTGCGACGCATGTCCTTATGTGCTTCCAGCGCCATTTTAAACGCTTTGCGCACCAGCTTTTTATCTACCGGATTTCGGGGTTTCCAAATGCGTAAAAGATTCCTGTAGCGTTTTAGTATTTCCTGTTTCTCAACTTCTGCATCCTGCTGATACATTACTACTGGCTGTTTTCTGAATAGACCGCAAAATTAATTAAAATTTAGAATGAATTGAAATAAAGTACCAATAACACCCTGCGGGGAGAGAAAATTATTACTTTTGACGATAGATTCTGAAGTCACAATCCTGATATGTCTCGACGATCGATTTTACGGTTACTTTTCCTGGTTCTTGTTACACTTGTTTTGGCCCCTGCATGGGTCTTTGCCACCCATCAGCGTGCCGCAGAGATTACTTTCCGGCATCTGAAAGATTTAACCTACGAAATCACACTTGTTTCATATACGTTCACACCAAGTCCGGCAAATGCCTATCGCGACTTTCTGACCATCAATTGGGGAGACGGCACATCAAAGGATATTCCAAGGGTGGTATTGACATACCTGCCTGATGACATTACCTATAACAAATATGTGGGAACCCACGAATTTCCTGGACCGGCTACCTATACCATTTCTTGTGAAGACCCAAACCGGAACGGGGGAATCATGAATATTCCCAACTCCATCAACACGCCGTTGTACATTTATTCAGAACTGACCATCAACCCCTTTCAGGGTTATGACAATTCCCCGGTCCTTTTGAATCCTCCGGTTGACAACGGGTGTGTCAACCAAATATTTTTCCATAATCCGGGCGCTTATGATACCGATGGTGACAGTTTATCCTACAGGCTGGTTCCCTGCAGGGGGGCGCTCGGACAGGTGATTCCCGGATATACCTATCCGGCCGCCTCGAAAAGTCTGACCCTTAACTCCACAACCGGTGACCTTATCTGGGATAGTCCGGAACAACAGGGGGAATACAATATTGCGATCCTCATCGAAGAATGGAGGAATGGCGTAAAAATCGGAAGCGTTTTGCGCGATATGCAAATAATCATTGTAGCCTGCAATAACCGTCCTCCGGTGATAGATTCTGTTTTTGACACCTGTGTTGAAGCCGGGAAAAATCTGCGGTTCCCTGTAAGAGCTTATGACCCCGACAGCAACAATGTAACCCTGACAGCGACAGGGGGCCCTTTTATCCTGCCCCGGGATTCGGCAACCCTTACTCCGAACCCTGCCACCGGACATGGCCAGGTTGGGGCTCTGTTCCGCTGGAATACTGTCTGTAACCATGTCCTGAAACGCCCTTACCAGGTTTTTTTCAAAGCCAAGGATGACGGAGAACCTGTGAGTCTCGTGACATTCAAATCTATTAAAATTCTTGTCATTGGTCCGGCTCCCAAAAAATTGACAACAGCCCCGTTGGGCAATACGATTGCATTAACCTGGGATAACTATGATTGTTCCAATGCCTCAGGTTATTATATTTATCGAAAAGCCGATTCAACCGGATATATACCAAACTACTGCGAAACAGGGGTCCCTCCCTACCTGGGGTACTCCAAAATCGATCAGTTGACCGACATTTCACTTACATCCTACCTGGATGATAACAAGGGTGCCGGACTTATGCGGGGGTTGAAATACTGTTATATGGTTGTTGCCTATTATCCTGACAAAGCAGAAAGCTATGCCTCCAACGAGGCTTGCGCCACCTTGAAAAAAGATGTACCCGTCATAACCAATGCCAGCATTAACAGCACAAGTGAAACTTCCGGGTCGGTTTACGTTGCGTGGTCGAAACCCACAGAGATAGACACCGTGCAGATACCGGGCCCGTACAAATATATCATTGCCCGTTCTGAATCGGATACACCCGGTCAGTTTGTGATGATCGATTCGCTCACAAACCTGAATGATACAATCCTGAATGACAATTTGTTAAACACGGTCCAATTTCATTATCTATACCGTATCGACCTTTATAATGTTACCCCGGGAAACCGTTTCCTGATCGGGTCATCTCAAGTGGCCTCCACCATATTTCTTACAGCGGTTCCAACCGACAGGATGGTTAAACTTTCCTGGAACAATGATGTTCCCTGGATCAACCATTCATTTACCATTTATCGCAAAGGCCCTGGTGGAGTATCCTACGATTCAATTGGCTCCTCCCCTGTGGCAAATTATAGTGATAAAGGGTTGGAAAATGGATTGAACTATTGTTATAAAATAAAGAGTATCGGCAACTATTCAGCCTCCGGGTTTGTTGACCCGATCATCAATTTCTCCCAGGAAACCTGTGCCACACCCATTGATGATGTTCCCCCCTGCCCTCCTCTGCTGACTGTAAACACCATTTGCAATGGATCAGTTAATATTTTGTCATGGACTAAGCCGGCAGACAGTTGTCCGAATGATATTGCCAAATATTATATTTATTATATCCAGGTAAAAGGGAACCCGATACTGATCGATTCAATTCTCAATCCGCACGATACAAGCTATACCCACAAGCCACCACAGTCGATCGTCGGCTGTTATGGGGTTGCGGCCATCGATTCTGTCGGGAACCGCAGCGATACAGGTAACATCATTTGCATCGACAATACCTTTTGCCCGGTTTATCGGTTACCTAACATTTTCACCCCGAATGGCGACGGCAACAATGATTATTTCATCCCTTTCCCCGACTTTACATCAGTAAGTGAGGTCAACATGAAAATTTTTGACCGGTGGGGAAAACTGGTTTTCAACACCAGTGATCCGGCTGTTAATTGGGATGGAAAGGACATTACCACGAATCAACCGTGCAGTGATGGAACCTATTTTTATATTTGCGATGTTTTTGAAATCACCTTATCAGGAATAGTCAAACGAAATCTTCACGGTTCGTTGACAATCCTGAGGTAGATTTCATATCTTTGCACCCGTGAAAAATATTCGTAACTTCTGCATTATTGCACACATTGACCATGGGAAATCGACCCTGGCCGATCGCCTGCTGCAATGGACCGATACTGTTTCTGAAAGGGATTCAAGAGAACAAGTACTTGATGACATGGATTTGGAGCGCGAACGGGGGATCACCATCAAGAGCCACGCCATCCAGATGAATTTTCCGCATAATGGCCAGGATTATGTGCTAAACCTGATCGACACACCCGGGCATGTCGATTTTTCATACGAGGTTTCACGTGCCATCGCTGCCTGTGAAGGCGCTTTGCTCGTGGTTGATGCCACCCAGGGCATTCAGGCCCAGACCATTTCCAATCTGTACCTTGCCATTGATCATAACCTGACGATCATTCCGGTTCTGAATAAAATTGACATGGATGCTGCCATGATTGAAGAAGTCAAAGACCAGATCGTTGACCTGCTTGGCTGTGACCATGATGAAATCCTTGCTGTGAGTGCCAAAGCCGGCATCGGAATTGACCAGGTTCTTGATGCGATTATTGAAAGAATACCTTGTCCGAAGGGTGATCCTGAAGCTCCCCTTCAGGCCTTGATTTTCGACTCATTGTTCAATCCTTTCAGGGGTGTTGTGGCTTATTTCAGGATTTTCAACGGCTCCATCAAGAAAGGTGATCATGTAAAATTCGTGGCTACCGGTATGGATTACCGGGCTGATGAAGTGGGCATTTTACGCATGAAACAGGAGGTACGAAGTACCGTATATGCCGGTGATGTCGGCTATATCATTTCCGGGATAAAAAACAGCAAGGAAGTTCAGGTTGGCGATACCATCACCCATGTGGCAAGGCCATGTACCGAAATTATTGAGGGATTTCTCGGGGTCAAACCAATGGTGTTTGCAGGAATCTACCCGACTGATGCCGATGATTATGAAGTTTTACGCGATTCGCTTGAAAAACTAAGGCTGAACGATGCCGCCCTGTCCTTTGAACCCGAAGCCTCTGCAGCCCTTGGGTTTGGTTTCCGTTGCGGTTTCCTGGGATTGTTGCACATGGAAATCGTCCAGGAACGTCTCGACCGCGAATTCGACATGGATGTCATTACAACAGTGCCCAACGTATCCTATAAAGTTTATACAACCAAGGGAGAAATGCTGGATGTTTACAATCCATCCGGATTGCCGGAGCCAAACTATATCAGCAAAATTGAAGAGCCCACCATTACGGCCAACATCATTACAAAATCAGAATACATCGGATCGATCATGACCCTGTGTGTTGGCAAGCGTGGTATTTTGAAAAATCAGGTTTACCTCACCACCGACCGCATTGAGTTAACTGTTGACCTGCCGCTAGGCGAAATTGTTTTTGACTTTTATGATAAGTTAAAAAGTATTTCAAAAGGGTATGCTTCATTTGATTACCACCCTTCCGGCTGGCAAACAGCCGACCTGATCAAATTGGATATCCTGCTCAATGGCGAAATCGTGGATGCACTTTCTGCACTGATCACCAGGAATAACGCTTATGACTTTGGCAGGCGTTTCTGTGAGAAACTTAAGGAATTTATCCCCAGGCAACAATACGATGTTGCCATACAGGCTGCCATTGGTGCCAAAATTATCTCCAGAGAAACCGTAAAAGCGCTCCGAAAAGATGTTACCGCCAAATGTTACGGAGGCGATATTACACGTAAACGAAAACTTCTGGAAAAACAAAAAAAAGGAAAAAAACGAATGCGCCAGATCGGCAATGTGGAAGTGCCTCAGAAAGCCTTTCTTGCTGTGCTTAAACTCGATTCCTGATTTCTCTTCCTCAGCTGTAACATTTTCCTTCTGACTTCGTCATGTGTTTCATATTCTCTAACTAAAAAAAAGATACATTATGAAAACCATATTGAAAGTCACAATGCTATTTCTACTATTATTTCTTGTTTCTTCAAATATCAATGCCCAGGAAAAGAAAAAATGCCCTTTGCATAAACGTGGCTGGCATACCGGCGACAGTACCCAAATGAAAGAATTTTCATGTTCCATGGAGAATTTCAACATGGACGAGTTTCCGTTTTGTAAAAATAGAAAGAAATTCAACGGTCATTGGGCCGGCGTTGACCTTGGTATCAGCGGTTATGTTACACCTGATTTCGACATGAACTTCAATCCTGGCTATCCCTACATGAATATGAATACGGCAAGGTCTCTTACCGTGAACCTCAATCCTTTTGAACTCAACGTTAACCTCTATAAAAACAAGATCGGTTTTACAACAGGCCTCGGGTTACAGGTCAGCAACTACTACTTTACCAACAACTATGTCATGCTCAAAGATTCAGCTACACTTGTTGCCTACAAAGTGCAGGATACCCAGGGTAACTTTGTTGACATGAAAGTGAACAAAATGGTGGTTTCATATCTGAACCTCCCACTTTTTTTTGAATTTCAAACCAACCCTTATCGTCACATCAACAGCTTCCACGTTACACTCGGCGTAATCGCCGGCGTACGCATCGGATCGTATACCAAACAGGTTTACAACAATAAAGAAGAATCCTATTACCTGGTTGACGACAATGGGAATAAAGTTGCCACGTTTGATATTGATCACTACACTGCACGCGATCGCGGCGCCTATCACCTGAGCCCATTTAAATTGGATGCCTCTTTTCGTATAGGTTGGTCACACCTTAACCTTTTTGGCACCTACTCGCTCACCCAAATGTTCCAGAAAAACCAGGGACCGGAGTTATACCCCTTTACAGTTGGGATAACATTGCTCGGCTGGTAGAAACGGGTAAAAGGACGATTGACAAAGGACGGGTGACGAATGAAATATCACCCGTCACCCGCCACCCTTCACCCATCACCCGTCACGTGTCACCCGTCAAAAAACCTATCCTCAAAATTAATCAGGTATAATTTCCTGGTGGCTCGCGTAATGGCAGTATAAAGCCAGCGTTCGAATTCAAGGTTCAGCATTTTATCATTAATGTATCCCTGGTCGATAAACACAGTATCCCATTGGCCGCCCTGAGTTTTGTGGCATGTCAAAGCGTAGGCGAACTTAATTTGCAGGGCATTGAAATATGGGCTTGCTTTGACCTTTTCCATCCGTTCAGATCGTGAAGGGATGTCCTGAAAATCGGCCAGAACAGCCTGGAATAACCGGTTGTTGTCTGATTGGGTCAAAGCAGCAGATTCCGACATCAATGTATCAAGTATGATTTTCACATCAAGGTCTTTTTCATCAGGATAGTCGAGAAACCGAACCGTAACATCTGCGAAACGGAATCCATAGATCTCTTCGATGTTGCGTATACGCATCAACTCCACAATGTCACCATTGGCAATAAACCCGGCAGTTGATTCTACAGGCAGCCAGAAATAGTTATTCTTCACGACCATGATGAAATCGCCGGTAGAGATTTCTTCTTCCAGGAACAGAATCCTGCGGCGAATCTCCCGGTTGTAAATGTTGGCCCGTTTATTTGACCGGCAGATCACCACATTGTTCTCTTTTTCAGATCCGGAATAGGCATGATTGAGTGCCTCTTCGAGATCCTGACCGTTCAGCCTCGTAATATCCTTAAAGGTTTCGATGGAAAACATCGGGAATTCCACTTGCTTATTCTGTATCTGCTGCCGCACTTGGGTAGCGTTAACCAATATTCCCGACTCTTTTGCCTGGCGTACGACTTCTGTAAGCTCAAACATGTCGATGTTGAGATGGTAGGCGTTTTTTAAAAAATCATGATCAAGCGCCGGACTGTGATCCAGGCCAACGGGAGGTAATTGTGCAGCATCACCAATAAATAACATCCGGCAGTTTTCACCGCTATACACAAACTGGAACAGATCATCCAGCAGATTCCTGGTTGCAAACAAGGCTCCTTCGGAGGACATGGTATGCTGGATCATGGATGCCTCGTCCACAATAAAAAGTGTATGTTTATGGTAATTGACCTGGGGTTTGAGGTCAATGAGCCCGTCTTTGTTGGTCCGTGCAAAATAAATTTTCCGGTGGATGGTGTTGGCTTCCTTCCTGGTATAGGTGGTAAGCACCTTGGCAGCCCGTCCGGTCGGGGCCAGCAGCACCGTTTTTTTTCCTAATTGCGGAAGTACATCAACCAACGCTTTAACTATCGTGGTTTTACCTGTGCCTGCATAGCCTCTGAGGATAAACAATGCATTTTGCTGTTTCCATGAAATTGTCAGAAAAAGGGCCAGTTCCCCCAACAATTTATCCTGGCCATCGGTGGGCTCATAAGGAAACTCCTTACGCAGTGCAGCGATGACCCTGGTTAAATCCATGGTTCAAATTATTCGTAACGCAGTGACTCGATCGGATCGAGGTTGGCGGCTTTTCTTGCAGGAATAATTCCGCTGATCAATGCAACAGCAAAGCAGAGTACCACACCGGTTACGATCCAAATCCAGGGAACAATGAATGCACTGCCAATTAACAGGGAGATCACATTTCCAACCAGGATTCCTAAAACGATGCCCAGCAAACCGCCCAACTGGCCAATAACAATCGACTCGACCAGAAACTGATTGCGGATTACCCTTTTTGTTGCACCAATTGCTTTGCGGATACCAATTTCACGGGTACGCTCGGTGACAGAAACCAGCATAATATTCATCAACCCGATGGCTGCCCCCAGTAACGTGATGAAACCAATGATCGTAGCAGCCATGGTCACATATTTGATGTTTTCAATGAGCATCTTGGCAATGTTGTCACTTTTGGTAATTTCAAAGGTGTCTTCAACCCCTACCGGAACTTTCCGGATATTCCTCAAAATAGCTGTCGCTTCTCCGGTAGCCGCATCAACCAATTCTGGTCGTTTAGCCATCACATTGATATTAAATGACATATTGGGCCGGGGAAAATTTGTACGCACATTGGTAACCGGAATAAAGCATGAGCGGTCACCGCTGAATCCCATACTTGAACCTTTGGATTTCAAAACGCCGATGACTTTGAATTTCCCTGGTCCGATGGAAATTATTTTGCCAAGAGGATCCTCCTTTTTTTTGAAAAGATCTTTCACAAGTGAAGCACCCAGAATCACTGAACTAAATCCATAATCAACCTCGTTGGCCGTAAAGTTCCTGCCAAATTCAACCTCATCACCAGAGGTGATCAGGTAATTTTCATCGGTACCCATTACGCCAACATTCGGATTTGTTTTGTTTTCTTCATATTTCAATGTGGCAATGCCTGTGGCGCGGGTAAAAACAGAGGTAAAAGCCGGGAAATCAAAGCGGCTTTTAAATTCTTGTGCCTGATTGAATGTTATGGGCTCATACCGTTTTTCCTTATGGTTGTTTCCTCCCATGTGAAGGTTCATCGACCGGTTCCGGATCGTAAGGGTATTCGAACCCATCATCGAAAAATTCTGGGTAAGATAATACTTAATGGAGTCGGTTGCGGTAAGGATGCCAACCAACGCCATAATTCCAAAGGAAATAATCAGAATAGTGAGAATTGTTCTCAGCAGATGGCTTTTGATGGAAACCAGCGAAATATTGATATTTTCAAGAACCAGTGTGTTTTTCATATAAATTCCTTAATGTTTTTTGCCGTAGGCAAGGTCGCCTGCATCCCCTAATCCGGGAACAATGAAAGATTGGGCGGTCATTTCGTCATCAACAACACCAACCCAGAGGGTAATATCTTTTTTTGCAATATTTTTTTTAACATATTCAAGCCCTTCCACACTTGCAACTGCCGCTACGATGTGTGTATGATTTGGCACTCCGTGGGAGATAAGTTCCTTGTATGCCAGTACCATGGAAGAGCCCGAGGCAAGCATCGTGTCGCACAAAACAACGACCTTGTTTTCAATCTCGGTAATGGAGGCATATTCAATGCTGATTGAAAACGATCCATCTTTGTGATGACGCCGAAACGCCGAAATAAAGGCATTTTCTGACTTATCAAAGAATTGCAGCAACCCCTGGTGAAAGGGTAACCCTGCACGCAGAATAGTTGCCAGCACAGGGTATTCAATCAAAACCGGAACATTGGCAATACCCAGGGGTGTCATCACCTCTTTCGTTTCATAAGCCAGTCTCTTGCTTATCTCGTATGCAAAAATTCCGCCAAGCCGTTCGAGGTTATAACGAAACCTTAAACTGTCTTTCTGAATTTCAGCATCCCGCAATTCAGAAATGTATTGATTCACGATGGAATTTCCTGCAGATAATACATTGATCATGGCTTTAAGTTTTAGTTTTTACCTCTCACAAAAATAGCTATTTTTCTCTACTTCCTGAATTTACGAATAAAATAAAGGCCTCTTTCGGCTGTTTTAGACAGCCTGTTTAGCTGCAACGCCTGATAGGACACAGCAAATGCGCCAAAACTTTTATAAAACCTGCCCAGGTTCGGATCGTTACCCCCCTCAAAGTCGAGTAGAAAATTCTTCCCGGCATTTTCAGCGATAAATTCATCGATCAATAAAAACATGGCTCCATTCTCACGCGCTTCAGCGGAAGAAGCGGCAAACAGAAAATACACACGCTCCTGATCAAACAGAAAAAATGCCCCTGCAGAAAGAGTCCCCGTTTTTGTTTTTGATCCGAGGATATAGCCCAAATTATTCATAAGGCAATGATCAATCAATCGTTGCAGTACCAGATAATGTGTATCATTCAGCTTTCCCTCCTTTTTGCCGAAATTTTCACGGAATAAGCCGATAAGTTCAGACGTTCCAGTTGCACGGTTGCAGGTTATCTCAGATTCATGCGCTTTTCTAATATTTCTTCGTGTATTTTGAGCATAATTTCCCGTAAGTTGTGCATAAACCGGAGTCATATCTAATTCATAATTAACACGTAAAGTTGTTTTTCCCTCGGTACTGGCATAAGTATTCACTGAGTTCAGATGAATTTCAACAAATCTGAATTTTCCGGGGATGGCCCGAATAAATTCAGTAACCAGAGGTTCAGTTATTTTTCCGATAGAAAAGATGCCAAGCTGTTGTGCAAAAAAAGGCTGTGCCAGATAATTGATCATCCATTTGCGATGGTGTGTAAGTGGAAACACGCTTGAATAATCCTCGGTTACCAGCGCATCCCAACCAGGGCAAACCAGATCAAGATACCATGAAAAGGCATATATCCGCCGGTTAACAGACCTGCTGATACAGTTGTCCCAACGATTCTTATCAATCTGAGTACTTCTGAGATATTTTATCATATTAATAATCAGACAGATGCCAATTTAACCATCTCTTGATAAACCTTCCGCCAATTCTGCCAGTGACCAGTGTCGCTCAGGCTTTCGTTGTGCCACAGACTAACAAATTCACCGTTTACGGCCTTCACGGTCCGGATCATGTCTGTGATTTTTTCGAGGCTCTTATCCGTGCTTAGACGAAGGTAATCCTTCATCGTTACATCCATCATGGTAACAGGGTGAATGATCAGGGTAGTGACCTCATCCTTTGACAAATCAAAAAATGGAAACGGAATGGCGATCCCTGCCCTAAACCCTGTCTGTGTGGCATATCCCATTGAATAATCATCTGTGATTCCCAACTGTAGGAGGTTTTGATAGGTTTTTGGCAAGCTCAGTTTAAGAAAATGCTGGCGGCTTATGGTCACATCCCGATCAAGGACATCGCATAATCCCTGGTATTCATTGTCGAGCTTTTGATGATGTTTGCCGGATGAAAGTGACGGGTGGATCCCAACACCTCTGTGCAAGTCTAATTCGCGCAGCAGCAAATGGAACTCTTTTGAAGAAACCGTAACATTGTTGTCATTTTTTCCATAATCGGCAAAAAGAATAAAGTACAGAGGAACATTGGAGTATGGTTCATGTACTTTATTAATAAAGGCATAGTTATCGTAGGGGTCAATGCTTAACCCTGTCAGAACCTTGATCCTCGCTAAAGCTTCATGAAACCGGCCATGCATGACCGACCTGCCGAAGCCTCCCAGGGTACGTGGAATGGTACGCCCCTTATAACACCATGCATGATCTATGTCGATAGTAGGTACAAAACGATAGGTCGGATGCCGGAAATTCAACCCGGGAAAGTGTTTTCGCAGCAACGTTTCCAGAATATCTGCCCAACGGTGTACAACCGGCACATCCAGGAATTTCCCCTTCCAGGCAATACTCTCAGTAACCGGATAACGTCCAAAGTTATCCTTTTTGAAAGGGTGATACTCCTCGTAACGGCTTATCAGGTAAAAAGAGGCGGCAAATGGATCGAACGTAAGTGCAGATAATGGATTACCGGTCATGAAAAGGACTGGAACATCGCCTGTCATGGAAGATTTCACCTCCCGCAGAAATATTTTGCTTTCAAAAAGCAGTGCAGAGGCTTCAATAAACAATCCATCTGCCAGGGGTTCCCTGGAATAGGAAATTTTCGGGCCCTCGTAACTGGTGAATTCTTCGGGAGAAGTGGTGAACCGGACTTCAATGCCCAGCATATTACTCAGTAACAGATGCGTTATGTATCTGAGACGGTTTGAAATGGAAACAGAAAGAATAAGGAGCATAACACACTGTTGTTAGTTGCAGCCAAATTACACAAAAAAAACAAAAACTTTCGTACTTTTGAATCTTATTAAATAATTGAAACGGACAACCATTATGGAGAACTTTATTGTATCGGCAAGGAAATACCGTCCACAAACTTTTGATACCGTGGTTGGGCAGAAGTCCATTACCAACACCTTGAAAAATGCCATTAAAAACAATCAGCTGGCACAGGCATTTCTTTTTTGCGGACCAAGGGGGGTAGGGAAAACCACTTGTGCCCGTATACTTGCCAAGACAATCAACTGTGAGCACCTTTCTTCAAATTTGGAAGCCTGCGACCATTGCCCTTCATGCGTTTCCTTTAATGAGAACGCATCATTCAACATTTATGAGCTTGACGGGGCCTCAAACAATTCGGTTGATGATATCCGTACCCTGGTTGACCAGGTAAGAATTCCTCCGCAAATGGGCAGATACAAAGTATATATCATCGATGAAGTACACATGCTTTCAGCTTCTGCCTTTAATGCTTTTTTAAAAACCCTTGAGGAACCGCCTCCTTATGCCAAGTTTATCCTTGCAACCACAGAGAAACATAAAATCCTGCCTACCATTCTTTCAAGATGTCAGATATTCGATTTTAAACGGATAACGGTAGATGATATTGCCGGGCACCTTCATCATGTTGCTGATAAAGAAAATATTACAGCCGAAGACAATGCATTGCACATCATTGCACAAAAGGCAGATGGAGCTATGCGTGATGCTTTATCCATTTTTGATCAGCTTGTCAGTTTTGCAGGAAATGCATTGACATACAATACAGTTCTTGAAAATCTGAATGTTCTTGATTATGAATATTTCTTTAAAATAACAGACCAGATTCTGCAGGGGGATATTTCAGGCACCCTGCTCACCATCAACGATATCATCGACAAAGGATTTGAAGGCCAGCATTTTCTGATCGGTTTCGGGGAACATCTGAGAAATGTTCTGGTATGCAAAGATGCGGCAACTGCTGGTTTATTAGAGACTGCGCCATCCATCCGAAGTCATTATGTGGAGCAATCGAGCCGATGTCCGGTGAGTCTGCTGTTGAAATTACTTGATCTCAATAATCGATGCGACCTTAGTTACAAAACCAGTAACAACAAGCGTTTGCATCTTGAAATTTCGCTGATGCAGATGTGCGCCCCGATGATCAGGCAGGATGCAAATCAATTAGCACCTCCCGGAGCCATGAGCACGCCAGCCGTCCCTCCTGCCCCGATACCAGCTGCCCCGGCGAGTCCCATTCCTTTAAAGGATCTCAGCACACCACCACCATCAACTGCGGGCCAGTTACCATCATCCGGCAGCCATCAACCTGAAGCGGTAAAAAATTCGCCATCATCTGAAACTTCTGTTGAAAACCCTCCAAAAAAAACAGTTGAAACAGTGAAAATGAGGGATATTAAAAACGATTTCACCAGTACGACGTCAATCAGGAAACCACAGTCAAAAACAGGTTCGGAGTCATCGTCTTCAGATGAAGATCAGGCAAGGTTTGACATTGAAAATCCTTTTACACAGGCAGAACTGATTTTTTATTGGGATGAATACGCTGATAAGTTGAAGAACGACTCACCACATCTCTATTCGACATTAAAAAACTCCAGACCGATATTACAGGCAGGATGGATTATCGCCTTTACCATCGACAACAAAGTACTGGAAGATGAACTCACTTTGCGAAAAACGGAGATGATGGAATTTTTACGTGCACATCTGAACAACTATAAAATTCAACTTCAAACCAGTATAGCCGAAACACAAAAAAATCTGAAACCATATACCGATAAAGAAAAATATGAGATGATGGCAGGAAAGAACCCTGCACTGCGCACTTTGAAGGAGGAGTTGGATCTGGAGATTGAATATTAATTGAAAATTGAAAATTGAAAATTGAGAACATCAGTACGTCGAAGAAGACCATAGAGAAGCGGGTTTTTTGTTTCGGTGAAACAGTACTTGACATCATTTTCCGGGATAATATGCCGATTGCTGCAAAACCGGGTGGATCGATGTTAAATACAGCTGTGTCACTTGGCAGGGCCGGGATTCCGGTATATTTTATCAGTGATTTCGGACAGGATCATGCCGGGGATTTGATTCATGATTTTTTATTGGAAAACGGAGTTTCAACAAAATATATCAGCCGGTATACCGAAGGACAAACGGCGGTTGCACTTGCTTTTCTTGATCAATTGCAAAATGCAGATTATTCATTTTATAAAAATTTCCCGGAAGAGCGTCTCACGGCCCCAATTCCATCGGCTCAGAAGGGTGATATTGTTCTTTTCGGTTCATTTTACGCACTCACCGGATCAATTCGTCCGAAAATGATGACCTTCCTCAGGAATGCAAAATCAAACGGAGCACTCGTCATGTATGATCCAAACTTCAGACGTGCACACCTTGGCGACCTGGAAACCCACAAGCCATTGATTCTTGATAATATGCGTATGGCAGACATTATAAGGGGTTCAGATGAAGACTTTATGAATGTATTTGGCGCTTCAGATGCGAATCAGTCGTTTCAGCATGTTTTCGGAGCAGGCTGTCCACATCTGGTGTACACGAAAAGCAGTGAGGGAGTTGATATCATTACAGGTGGATATTCCGCATCTTATGCAGTTCCGCCAATTCAGACAGTAAGTACAATTGGCGCGGGCGATGCTTTTAATGCAGGTATGATATATTATATGGTAAACAGCGAATTTTCCATCGGCGAATTTTCCGCATCATGTTGGGAGACCATGATCGGTAATGGAATCAGGTTTTCAGCAGATGTTTGTCAAAGTCTTGATAATTATATATCTATCGATTTTGGCAGACAGGTGAGTAAAGCAACTCCTCCACCGGCCCCTTCTCCTTGAGGAGAAGGTTTGTGATGTAATTTTTAATTAGTAAAGACAGTTCATTTTTTTATGCAACGTGGAATTTATACGATACTGCTTCTCATCCTTTCCAATGCGTTTATGACCCTTGCGTGGTACGGCCATCTGAAGTTCAAAGAGATGAACTGGTTTCAAAACCTTGGCCTTATCAGCATCGTCCTCATCAGCTGGGGGATTGCCCTGTTCGAATATTTCTTCCAGGTTCCGGCAAACCGCATAGGGTATCATGAGTTCGGGGGACCATTTTCACTGGTTGAATTAAAGGTCATCCAGGAGGTAATTACACTCCTGGTGTTTACGCTGTTTACCATGTTGTTTTTCAGGACGGAGACTTTTCGATTGAACCATTTTATTGGTTTTTTCTTTTTAATTTTAGCTGTTTATTTCATTTTTAAAAAGTAACCCATGAAGGCGACAAAAGCTTCCATTGACACCTTTCTTTCATCGCGAAAATTAGCGATCGCAGGTGTTTCGAGAGATCCGAAGAAATTCGGGCACATTGTATTCAAACAACTCAGGGAGAAGGGATTTGAGGTTTATCCGATCCATCCGGGCACTGACAACATTGAAGGCATTCCATGTTTCCGAAGTGTAGGTTCATTGCCCTTAAATGTTCACAGTTTACTTATCATCACTCCGAAAAAACACACAAAGGACATTGTGGCTGAAGCCATGGCTAAGGGTATTGACAACATCTGGATCCAGCAGATGTCAGAAACACCGGAAGCTATTGCATTGACAAACACAAAGTCGGTAAATCTGATAACCCATGAATGCATCCTCATGCATCTTGATCCTGTGACAGGAATTCATAAATTTCACCGAAGCATCAAGAAGTTGTTTGGGCTGTTTCCGAAGTAATTGCGATTTACGAAGTACGAATGACGAAGTACGATTTACGATTTACGATTTACGATTGACGATATTTAGTGCTGTATGGCTGTCATTCCTAAATCGTAATTCCCAAATCCCAAATCGTATTATACATTACCGTTAGAGAAAATGAACAGTTAGCAGCATTTTAAAATTAATCATCAGAATCAATGCGGGATGCTTGTGAGTCAGAAAAATGTTTTTATCTTTGCACATTCAAATGAGGGAGCATAGCTCAGCCGGTTCAGAGCATCTGCCTTACAAGCAGAGGGTCACAGGTTCGAATCCTGTTGCTCCCACCAACAAAGACAAGGGTTTCAGAGAATAAAAATCTGAAACCCTTTTTTCATGTAACCCTAAATGTAACCTTAAAATTTATGGGAACGGGACAAAAGTTTGATCGGCAATATTCCCATTTTGATGCTTGTATCGATCTATTGACAATGCCAGTTGACCAATTTTCCCCGTTTCACCCCCAGCAATCTCCAATATTGGGTTCCCCCGACAGGATTGCCGATTTTTTTATTGAACCTTTTATCCAGGACCTTGAAGACGAAATTCTGGACAGGAGTACCCCCGAACAGAAGGCCGATCTTTTAAAACGTTACCTGTCCAGGTTGAGAAAGTCCAAAAATCATTTGACTGTTCATGAAAGTAAAACTAACAGGGGAGTAAATGAGCAAGGTACGGTAGCTAAAGATATTCAGTCGGTCCTCCTTCCTCAGGACGGATTGCTCATCATGGACATCCCTCAGAACGACAATGCTGACTTTAAATTCATACAAGGCTGCAACATCCTGTACCACCTGCTCTTTGATGAACTGCAAAAATGCTGCGCTATCTATGACATCCCCTTTGCTGATATTTGCCTGAAGCTTGGATTCCCCCTGGACACCATTAATATACAGGCTCCCTCCCCGGAAAAGGTGAATTTACCGAATCAGGTGTTCGAAGTTCCGAAAGGTGCCATCGAAAAACTGAAACTGGCATTGCAGGAAAATGGTTTTCTGAATGTCCCAAAAGTCAGGGACCTGAATGAACAATCCAGGGAGGAACTTGTAAAACTTATTTGTTCCAATGACGTTCCCTATAAAATTGCAATGTTTGATCACCTCGGCTTCACCGACTACTTTTTATCAGAGTATGGATCCACAAGAACGGACATGTATAAAAAATTCTCTGAAATCTTTTGTGCTGGAAACAGACCAGTCTCAGTAAGAGCTATCCAGGGGAATATGAACGATCTAAGGAAAAATACAACAAATCGAGACCCCAGGTATACTGCTTCCCAGCATAGAGAAGAGGTAAAAAAACACTACGAAACTTTAAAATAAGGAGTACTCGCGTCTTAATGCCGCGAAATGCCGCGTGTAAAATTGCCGGATAACTAATATTTATCCTATATGGCAATTACATTTGAACAATTACCCCAAGCAGTTAGCCAGTTACAAGATAAACTGGATAACATC
>CAIQUS010000110.1 GCA_903875045.1 uncultured Bacteroidales bacterium | reverse complement strand
GGTCATCCAATAATTTTGCGAATAAGGCAATTGATTGATGCCCGGGAAAATGTCAAATATTTTATTTTTTTTCATCATTTAATGTTGTTCGGTAATCTATATTCAGTAAATTTACCCACTCAGAATGGCAAAGTGCCAAAATATACATACCAGTCTGGGAAAGGTGCGAAATAGAGAAACTGACAAAACAAAAGAAGAGCTGGCACCAGCATAAATGCAGAAAGATACCGGCGTGATACATGATGGCCTTTATAATCACTTAACAGGGTTACTGCCCAGAACAGTGACATAAAAACCGGCGCCAGTAAAATTACGATTCTTATCATAGCAGGTACAAAAATAACCTAAAAACACACAAATGTACGTTTTGGACGGTTTTTTTTACACTTTGAGTTATGAAAAAGCATTATTGGATATATATTTGAGGTTGCTGAAAGTCAAAGAGGTTTCAAAATTCAAAATAACTACAAGAAAAACGAATATACATGCATAACTAAACACCTACTTTTATGAAATCGAAATTTCTACAGTTGACCTTTGTTATCGGACTCCTTGTCTATTTTATCCCCGGGATTTCCGCAAGTGCATTTGCCACCGGGCTGATCCCGACAGTGACCACAATCAGTGTCACGAATACCGGCGATACCACCAAATGTTTGGGTGAAGTAACGAATGACCAGGGGTTCTTTGTTTCTGCAAGAGGCTTCGTATGGAGCACGGATCACAAGCCCACGATCACAGAAAATCTGGGCATCACCCATAATGGTACCGGGATGGGCAGTTTCCCGGGGGTCATTACCGGCTTGGCAGCTGGCAATGTATATTATATAAGGGCTTATGCCACCAACAGTGAGGGTACCTCTTATGGCGCTGAAAGGGAAGTCAGTTTGGGCTTTATTTGCGGTTCTTCAACGGTTACCGTCAATCATACTGCCGGCGTGGTCGCGCCGGTATCCAAAACAGTGATCTACAGTACGGTGACCAATATTCCCGGCGAACCAGCCAAATGCTGGATCACAAAAAATCTGGGCGCAACAACACAGGCAGCGACCCTGACAGATGCCACCGAGGCTGCCGCAGGCTGGTATTGGCAGTTTGGCAAGAAGCAGGGGTTCAAATACGATGCAAGCCGGATTCCCACCACAACATGGATCAACAGCATTACGACCAATTCTGACTGGTTAGAGGCACAAGATCCCTGCAAAATTGAGATGGGTGGGCAGTGGCGTGTTCCTACAGCATCGGAATTGACAAACATTGATTCGGCAGGCGGATGGACAAGCCCGAACGATCCATGGAATTCAGGATTAAAAATACATTTTGCAGGACGCCTGCTCAACACCAACGGTGTAATTGAATACCGGGGTGCAAGCGGCCGGTTGTGGAGCAGTACCCAGTCGGCGGGAGAGACTGCCAATGCAGTGGTATTCTGGACCACCGAAAACGGTAATTCTTATATAGACTTTGTATACAACAAAGCCTTTGGCTGCAACATCCGGTGTATCCGGGAGTGGTTGCCGGTGGTAAAAACCACTACCTCCGTCAGTTCCCTCGGGCGTTTCACAGCAATATCCGGCGGCAATGTCACTTACGGCGGAGAATCCACCGTAACAGAACGGGGTGTTTGTTATGGCACAGCTGCATCGCCATCCATTACCAATAACCACACTTCCAACGGAACGGGAACAGGTACTTTTTCGAGCCCTATCATCGGGCTTAGCCCGGGACAAACCTATTTTGTAAGGGCTTATGCCATCAACAGCCAGGGAATTCAATATGGCAATGAGGTCAGTTTCACAACCCTGCTTTGTGATTCCACATTTACAATCAACCATACCACGGGAGCTGTAGCGCCGGTTAACAAAACCGTTACCTACAGCACGGTAACCAACATTCCGGGTGAGCCTTCCAAATGCTGGATATCCAAAAACCTGGGGGCCACGAACCTGCCCACCTCCGTAAGCGATGCCACCGAGGCTTCAGCCGGATGGTACTGGCAGTTTAACCGAAAACAGGGATATCAGTATACCACAAGCCGTACGCCAGGTTCGGCATGGCCCACTGTTACCGAATCTTCCGAATGGGTTTCGGACAATGATCCCTGCACAATTGAGCTTGGAGGTCTTTGGCGTATTCCTACCAAGGCAGAGTGGACCAACATTGACGCAGGAGGGGCATGGACAACCTGGGCCGGTCCGTGGAATTCGGGCTTAAAACTGCATGGTGCAGGGCGTCTTAGCAACTCCGGGGTCATCGGCTACCGGGGCTCGGCTGGCCGATACTGGAGCAGTGAGCAAGGCCCCATAACGGCCAATGGCTATATGTACACGTTCGACAACAGCAACTCAGAGCTTGATCCCGCCTTTGACAAGGCGTATGCCGGCAGCATCCGCTGCATCCGGGATTGGGCTGCACAAGTCAACACCTCCCCCACTACCTCAATTGGACGGACGACCGCTGTATCAGGCGGTGATATTACAGCGGCCGGGAGTTTTACGGTAACCGGCCGGGGGGTATGCTGGAGCACCGAATCATCGCCAACCATTGCCGATGCACACATAGCAAATGGCGAGGGGACAGGGAGTTATTCTGTCACCATCACCGGACTCAAAGGAGGAGAAACCTATTTTGTACGCGCTTATGCCATCAGTAATGCAGGAACATCTTATGGCAATGAAGTGAGTTTCACAACACTCATTTGCGAAAGTTCCATTACCATCAACCATCAGACATCCGGGGGTGTTGCCCCGGTTGCAAAAAACCTAACCTACGGCATCGTGGAAGCTGTTCCGGGGGAACCTTCCAAATGCTGGATCACGAAAAACCTGGGTGCCACAACCCAGGCAAGTTCGGCAACCGATGCCACGGAATCTTCGTCCGGATGGTATTGGCAGTTTAACCGTAAACAGGGATATCAGTATACCACAAGCCGCACACCTAATTCGACATGGATTACCGCCATCCCTGATCCTTCCGACTGGGCCCTGGCCAATGATCCCTGCAGAATCGAAATGGGAACCCTTTGGCGCATTCCAACTTCTGCCGAATGGACCAATGTCGATGCCGGCGGCGCCTGGGATAATCATACTGAAACCTGGAACTCGGTTTTAAAAATACATTCAGCCGGATACCTGACGAACACCAGCCCCGGAACAATTACCAGCAGGGGCACTTTGGGCGACTATTGGTCCAGTACCCAGTATACCACCAACACCAGCGGGAACGTATTGCGCATAAGCAGTTCTTTGAGTTTGCGAGATGATTACAATAAAGCTTATGGCTTTCCGGTAAGGTGCATCAGGGGTGCATGGTCGCCGGTGGTCACAACAAACGCTGTCACTCCGACCACAATTTCCACCGCAACCTGCGGCGGAACCAGCACCGATGAGGGAGGTTTTGCCGTAACAGAAAGGGGGGTATGCTGGGGCACAACCACCATGCCAACCATTTTGGGCAGCCATACTTCCAACGGAACAGGAACAGGGCCATTTACCAGCGAACTCACAGGATTGGTAAAGGGAAAAGCCTACTTTGTAAGGGCCTATATTACAACCATCGAGGGAACGGCTTATGGCAATGAAGTCAGCTTTATAAATTTTTTGTGTGAATCGTCCATAACCATTAATCATATTGCAGGCGGTGTCGCCCCGGTTACTAAAACGGTAACCTACAATACAGTGTCCAATATTCCAGGCGAGATAGCCAAATGCTGGATCACGAAAAATCTGGGCGCCACCGATCAGGCAACTTCGGAAACCGATGCAACTGAACCTTCGGCCGGCTGGTACTGGCAGTTTGGAGAGAAACAGGGATTCAAGCATGACGGAACCACCCGGACACCGAATTCGACCTGGATCACCTCCATCGATACCAACAGCAACTGGACACCGGCCCAGGATCCCTGCAGAATTGAGATGGGAGGCCAGTGGCGCCTTCCGACCTCTTCAGAATGGACCAATGTGGATGCCGGCGGAGCATGGGACAACCTGACTGAAGCCTGGAATTCAGGGTTGAAGCTGCATGCAGCCGGTAACCTGTCATCCTCCGCAGGAGGGTTAGCGGGCAGGGGCACCAATGGATACTATTGGAGCGGTACCCAGAATTCCACAACTCTGGGATGGATCTGGAGCTTCAGCAGCGCCACCAGCAATCTAATGGCTGCCGAAAAGGTTTATGGCTTACCTGTCAGATGTGTGCGTGATTGGTCTCCTGACGAGACATCAGTAAATTTCAAGGCCGACACTACCTGCTGGACTGGTCCGCTTACCGTACATTTTACCGACCTGACCGTTAGCGACCGCCAACCCCTTACCTGGAAATGGTACTTTGGCGACGGAACTACCTCAACCTTGCAGAACCCACAGAAAAACTATCCTGCCAGCCTGCTCGGCATGCATCCTTATACAGTAACGCTGACGGTAACTGATGCCAGCGGTATTAGCATCACGAAGGTGAAAGAGGAGTTCATCAAAATTTGTCCGCCGAATTTCAAGGTGGGCATTCAGAGCGGTGTATGGACAAAAGAAGCAAGCCCCTATTATATTGGTGGTGAAATTATTGTTCCAACCGGGACTACCCTGGAGCTCAGGCCGGGCACGATCCTTCAGTTCAAACCCAACGCAACAGATCCCACCGAAATGGATGAACCTCCCACACGGGCAAATACCGATTTCGGATTCATGACAGTGTATGGCACCCTGAAGGCACAAGGGAATGCAACCGACTCCGTCATATTTACCCGGATGGGCACCAAAGGCTCATGGGGATTGATCCACATGAGAAGAAATGCCAACCCGCTCAAGGACACCATCAAATATTGCCGAATAGAGCATGCATCCTATCTGCACCCTTATCCTGCCAACCTTGGCGAATCAAAAGCGGGTTTATGTCTTGATTCAAATTCTACGCCCATCAGCCATAACCTCATTCGTCGCAACTTCATTGGCATCCAGTGTGACTCCTCATCAGCAACGATCAAATACAACAACATTTCCTTTAATGGTTCAGGAATTCTGTGTAACAAGGCCAAGCCTTTGATTACAAGCAATGAAATCTCCTCAAACAACTCTGGAATCGGGTTCTATGATTATTCTGCACCCCAGGTCAGACAAACCATCATTGCTTCCAACAAGAATGAAGGCATTGGCGTATTCTCCAACTCAATCATTACCGCTGTAAGCAATACGATCGTGAAGAATGGTTACGGGCTTTACTTCCTGAATGCCGGCGCAGGCACCAAGAAGGTTGACAACAGCATACTCTGGGATAACACATCGGGCAATGTTAATGCGGCGGTACCCACCATCACCTGGTCTTGTGTCATGGGAGGATATGGTGCGGCGGCTGACAGCAACATCAACGTTAATCCAAAATTCGAAGGATCATCAGGTAATCCATATAACCTCACCTGGCCAAATTGTCCGCTTAAGACAGATCCCTTGAAATCACCCTGTATCAACACCGGCAACCCCAACCTGAATGGGACCGGTTCAAACTGGTTGACCGACCCTGCAGACCGCGATCCTGACATGTCAAGGCCAGACAGGGGCGCCCGGTATTTCTACCAGGCTCCACATATATACACTTATAATATACCTTCTGCGGGCGGTGATTCTGCATACTACGATTTTGGTCAAAAGCAGATACCCAATGCATCAAACCCCCGGTCGATGATTGTCCGCAATAATGCAGACCGCCTGGTTGATTGCAGGGCATATATCAGCGGTATAAATAAAAGTCAATTTCATCTGGTTACTCCCGGAGATTCAATTTTCACCCTGGGAGCTTATGGGACGAAATCTGTTCCGGTTGTTTTTCAACCAAATGATAATGGGGTAGGCGAACAGCAAGGATATTTTACTGTCGGCCGGCCGGGTATTGACAGTGTAAACCTAATCGGGACGGGTCTGGGGACCGGTACCATAGATGGGTACGTGCTATCTCCGACTCCTTTTTCCCAGCCCATTGAAGGGGTTATCATCACAGCATTTAACTCCGTTCTTAGCCTGACTAAAAGAGACACGACTGACGCCATGGGCTATTATTTCATATCCAATATGGGATTAAATCCTATTACCGTAACCCCGTCGAAGATAGAGAATGCACAAAATCATATTTTTTCACCAACGATGACCAATGTTCCCCTGGTAAATTCAACCCCAGTAAGGGTGGATTTCAGGGATCAGTCCATTTATACCGTAACCGGCAAGATTGTTTTCAAGGGTACCAGCTGTAGTTCTCCTTACAGGAGTATTAAAATGGACGGCCAGACGATCGCCCTTGCAGATACCAATGGAAATTACACCTTCCAGAGCGTCCCGATAGGCAGCCATACCTTTAAACCGGATACTACCGGCGGACACACATTTATTCCTCCGTCACAAACGCTCTACATTGGATCTAATACTGCCTTACCGAATTTTGAAGATGAATTCACCTATACACTGAGTGGTCATGTTACGGGAGGTTGTGGCGCCGTACTGGCAAATTCCGTAACACTCACCGTTACCTGCCTGAATAGTTGCAAGGGAGCGGTTAGCATTTCTACGAATGATTCAGGCTATTACAGCATCGATCTTCCACCCGGCAAATATAATGTCAAACCAACAACATTTTATTATCAGGGGGTCATGATTGCATTTACAACGAAACTGGTTGATTTAAGGAGTCATGACGCCGTGCAGGATTTTATCTATCACAGTGTTCCAATAATTAAAATTTCCGGTTTCGATACCATAAGTACCAACCAGCACGGGTGGATCATCCTGAAACAATTTGAGACATATAACATTCGCGTTGATGTATTTGAACCTTACATCGGACTCTCCGGCGACACCACCTTGTGCAGGGTTGATACGGGCTTTGTTACTATCCTGGACGAACTGAGTGACAGAGGTCTGGACACCCTTAACCTTGCAGACTCCACAATTGTATATGCTCTTAAAGCGGGATTACCCAATATTGCAGGAGGAGGGCCATACGGCTACAAGAAAAGAGTGTGGATTCAATATGTAAGAGGTGCTACCTCCGTTTCCAATGAAAAATGGGCTTACATTGTTGGGGAGCGCCCCAGATCAACAGCCTTTGCAACAACAACTCCTGATATTCCGCTGCTCATCCTCAGAGATCCGCCAGGTGATGGAAGTTACAGTTATTTTAATGAAACCAAAGAGGTATCCCAGGCCATCAGTTTTGGTATGAAATCCACTAACTCTGGAGGCACTTATCTTAAAAAGTCGCTTGGCGCTGATTTTGAATTGTCAGCCGGATTTATTTTCACATTTAAAACAAATGTGGATGTTACGCTGGATATGACAACCTCGCTGAGTGCATCCATGACGCAGAATTCAGTTACAGAGAATCAAGTTAAATTTGTAACATCTGAAACTTTTAAAACAGGCTCTGGCAAGAATTTTGTCGGGCACAAAGCCGATGTGTTCATGGGCGGAGCAATGAACCTGCTTTACGGGATTACCGACATGTTGTCTATTGCAGATACAGTCGTTACGGTTAAACAAGATATCATTATTGTTCCCCATGGATTTGCCACCACCTATATCTTCACCGAAGATTGGATAAAAAAAACAACCATTCCTTCCCTCTATCTTATCGAAGATATTGTTTCTGCACACCGCTGGGAATCGTTTCTTGCATTAAATGATTCCCTGAAAAAACGGGCTGTATTTAAGAAAAACATCTCTTACGCTGGAGGTTCAGGATATGGCTACAGTGAATCAATGACAAAGACAGATACCTATACCCAGCAGTTTGACATGGTCATTGATGCCAAGGTTGCAGCGGATGTTGGTATTACTGTCAATGGTATTGGTGCTGTGGGAGGAGTCAACGTCTCTACTTCCTATACCACCGGGAAATCACAAGTAAATACAAAGGTAAACACCACTACATCCGGGTTTGAGTTGTATGATGGCGAGGCATTGGATGGTTTTACCGTAGATGTTAAGGAAGACCCTGTTTACGGTACCCCTGTATTTGTAACTAAAAGCGGCCAAACGAAATGTCCTCACGAGGACAATACGACTGCCCGCGAGGGAACCGAACTCTTTCCGAAAACAAATTCACAATCTAATGTTCCTGCCAACTCATCTGCTTCATTTACCCTCTATATGAACAATACCGGCAGTGAAAAAGGAGATTATGAATTGAGCGTTCTTAATGTAACCAACGCAACTTACGGGGCTTCCATCTTTGCAGGAGGTTATTCATTGGCGTCGCCGATTATTTATAACCTTCCGGTAAATACAATGACTCCGGTCACCATTTTCATCACCAGGCCTGCCGGTGGGCAGATATATGACTTCACAGGAATAAAACTCAGGTTGTCTTCACAATGCGAAACAGGCCCGGGTATGTCGGATACGGCAACATTTGATGTGCATTTCACCCCTCCGTGTTCACGGGTATCCATCTCCTCCCCAACTATTAACTGGGTTATTAACCAGGCAAACAATAACATTCTGCCGGTTACTGTTACAGATTATGATTTGAACAACCCTCAACTACAGGAAATTGGCCTCCAGTATTCCTCAAATTCCGGAAACACCTGGACCACCTTATTTTCCACGTTCAAGGATGTCATTTCCGGTCCAACCATTGTTTATAACTGGAATGTTACCGGGTATAGTGATGGCTTTTACTCGCTCCGTGCTTTTTCAAAATGTGCCGGTGGCATAATGAACTATACGGTAGGGCTTGACGGTGTGATAGATTTACATGCCCCGGTGGCTGTAAGTCCGTTACCTGCCGGAGGAGTGCTCCATACCGGCGATGAGATTTCATTTACTTTCAATGAAGCGCTCAACCCTGAAAGCGTAACTGTCAATACCTGCAAAATAGTAAATCCGGTCAACGGAGTACAGGTCGGGGCAAGTGTTGCGTATCTCAACGGTTCCAATAAAATTGTTTTTACCATTCAACCAGAAAACAATTACTTTATTGAAAACCAGTACCTGACATCGATGGTAACCGGGGTAACCGATAGGTATGGCAACCCGCTTGTAGGCACTGCCAGTTTCACATTCCTTGTAGACCAGGGCCCATTGCACTGGACTCCGAACAGTTTCCCTTTCTCTGTACCAGGACCGGGAAATTCTGCTCCATTCAACTTCAGCTCCTTGCTGTCAAATTCTTCATCAAGTCCGGTCTCCTATTTATTGGTTAAACCGGGTTCGATCGGCTCAACGACACCATCAACCGGGTCTTTAACCGCAGCCGGAGGATCGGTGACTGCAAATTTCTCCACTCAGGCCATGTCACCCGGCAACCCGCGTTACGACACCATTTATGCCCGTACATTGGGCTACCCTGACGAGATGGTCTATGTTTCGTTCTATACTCCTACCAACCTGGCATTGTCCACAAATACGAACACCCTGGATGTTTCAGCAACGGCAGGTAATTCTTCGTTTGCGATTAATTCCAACCTTTCATGGAAGGTGAGTGAAACCGCCACCTGGCTCAGTGCAACACCACTCCAGGGCAATAGTAATAAAACAATTCCCTTAACCTACGCCGAAAACACTTCTACTTCCGACAGGAGCGCGGTGATCACCATCACTTCGCAAGGGGTGTTACCTGAAAAAACGGTTACGGTTACTGTTACCCAAACGGCCCCCGGAGTTCCGGTCAGCGTGATTGTTCCGGCCCATACCGTGGCATCCGGCATTGTGGAATGTTATAAGGCCCAGCAAACCATCACCGCTCAGAATTTAGTTGTTGAAAGCGGTGGTAATGTTAAATTGATTGCCGGTACTAAAATAACCCTGCAACCCGGTGTTCATGCAAAAGCCGGTTCCGCTTTCCACGGCTGGATTTCTGCAACCGATTTGTGTGGAAGCGCACCGTCACAGTTGATATCCGGTACAGATGATCAGGTTTCACCACAGGAGAGCGGAAAAGAGTTTTTCGCCCAGGATAAATTATTCAGGGTGTATCCCAATCCCACTACCGGCGAATTTACACTGGAACTGCTGAAGTTTGATGCTTTGTCAAATATTACGGTGAACATTTACGGAATGCAGGGTAATAAGATCCAAAGTGCTGAACTGCCAGCCCGGAAACGTTATACCTTTAACCTGTCGGACAGCAAAGCCGGACTTTATCTGATCCAGGTGATGAATAATGGTGTAACCGGTGTAACGAGGATCGTGAAACAATGACGCATGCTGATTGAATAGAAAACGAAATCTGACGCTGGATATTTAGTCAGTTAAGTGTATGGAAGGAAAGAGGCTGTTCAAAAGTAACTGAACAGCCTTTTTCTTTTTTATCAAAAGATCCGGATCATGTTTGGCATGATATCTGCTAATTCCGGGTCTCAAAATTCCCCACCATGAAATCATTCCTCTCTATTTTTACCTGCCTTCTCCCCCTGTTGATTACGGCCAATAACCCTGAAGGAGTAGCAGATGGCAATAATAAGTTCGCTTTTAAACTCTTTCACCAGATGCAAGGCGGTACAACCCCACAAAACCAATTCTATTCCCCGTTCAGTATTTCAACGGCACTGGCGATGGTTTATGCCGGTGCAAGGAATGAAACCGCCCTGCAGATGAGCCAGACAATGAATTTCCGGACAGATGACAAATTCCATTCTGATTACAAACATCTGCTGGACATGCTTGATCAGGGTCCGGATGCAAAGATCAGGCTGAATATTGCCAACGGACTGTGGGCACAGCAAGACTTCAGATTTCTTGATGCATACTTCGATCTGGTTAAATCCAAATATCATCCGGAGTTGAAAAATGTTGATTTTACAAATAATATTTTACGGGAAGCGACTCGCCGGGAGATCAATGCATGGGTGGAGAAGAACACCAATGACAAAATAAAAAACATACTCAGCCAGGGTGATTTGACTTCACTCACAAGATTAGTGCTTGTCAATGCCATCTATTTTTACGGTGACTGGGCATCGCCGTTCAAAAAAGCCTCGACAAAGACCAAAGCGTTTTCAATGATGGACGGAACTTCAGACACAATGCCATTCATGAATCAAAAGAACCGGTATAATTATTTTGAAGATTCAAAAATTCAGGCAATAGAGATACCGTATATGGATAGCAAAGCCTCCATGGTGATCTTTCTGCCAAAAAAGACAAACGGGATAGCCGACCCCGGAAAATCATTGGATTACACATATTACCAGGAGATCATAGAATCGATGGAATTTAATGATGTCTATTTATCACTGCCAAAATTCAAGCTTGACTTCAAACTCGAATTGGGCAACACCCTTTCGCAAATGGGTATGCCACTGGCTTTTTCTCCGGAAGCCGATTTTTCCGGTATGACCGGGAAACGAGACCTTTTCATCAGCAAAGTTATACACCAGGCATTTATCAAAGTTGATGAAAAAGGCACCGAAGCGGCGGCAGCAACTGCGGTGGCTATGAGTTTGGGGATGGCACCCCAGCATATTGAGCCTAAAATATTCAATGCCGATCATCCGTTTGTATTCCTGATCAGGGATAATACCACCGGGAGCATCCTCTTCATGGGTGAGATATTAAAACCTTAAAAGTCATACCCATGAAAAAACAAATCACTCAAAGTATCAATGACCCAGAAGCGCTTGAAATGCTGTTCAGAAAAGATAAAGGCTGCTTTACCCTTGAATTTCCCGAAGCTTCAGCCGGAATTGAAACCGACCTGGTCAGGTTCTGGCAGATCAGACTGAAAAAAGAGACTGCCGGTTATAAAAACCAACCTATTAAAACCGATTTAGGGACCCTCGCGATCCTTTCCATTGTAATTGCTTTGCTGGTAAAGGCACACCTCATTTTCGGCAGCATGACGATGGAAGACTTCTGGGGCCGCAACCTCCCCACCATCGCTCTTGCCGGTCTTACAGTTTGGTTTGTCATGAAAAAAAGGATAACCGGTGTTAAAAATATCCTGCTGCTTGCGCTCCCGGTCATTGTACTGACGACATTTATAAATCTGCTCCCCGTAAAGCTGTGCGACACCACCATACTGGCATTTATCCATGCCCCGTTGTTCCTGTGGTTCATTTTCGGACTTGCCTGGGTTTCTTTCCAATTTACCAACACTACGAAAGTATCAGCTTTTATCCGCTTTAATGGCGAACTGGTCACCATGTATGGATTGTTATGTATCGCAGGTGCCATTCTTTCGGGTATGACCATCAGTCTCTTTGCCATCATCGGGATGGAAATAGGTGAATTCTACATGCAAAACATCGGAATTATCGGTCTGGCTGTTTTCCCGGTTGTGGCAGCCTGGCTGATCGACGTGTATCCTGATATCACCAGCAGGATCGCACCGATCATCGCCAGGATTTTTACCCCGCTTGTGCTACTCCTGACTATTGTTTACCTGATTGCAATCACCATATCAGGCATTGACCTTTCGAAAAACCGTGATTTCCTGATTATTTTCAACCTGCTGCTGCTTGGCGTGATGGTGATCATCGTATTTTCCCTTTCGGAACTTGACAAATCCAATATCCGCAAACTGAATGTCATCCTTTTGTTCCTCCTGGCAGCCGTGACACTCATCATTGATCTTTTTGCCCTTTCCGCTATAATTTCCCGGCTGTCGGAGGGTTTTACCCCGAACCGGACCGTTGTATTGCTTTCCAATATCCTGGTATTGATCAACCTGCTGCTGATTTTACCTGATCTTTTCCTCGCCGGTTTCAGAGGAAAACCGATCGACCGGGTTGAGAAGATCATAACCATGTATCTGCCGGTCTATTTCCTCTATTCCATTGTGGTGATCTTTGTTTTCCCGTTTATTTTCGATTATCACATTTGAGTACCCTCCGAAAAGTCGTTTATTCATCAATTCACCATTTAAAAAATTGTTTAACCGCAAAGAACACAAAGAAACCGCAAAGAGCCGCAGAGATAACTCGCAGATAACTATTACTTTGCGACCCTCTGCGAAAAAACTCTGCGGCCCTCTGCGGTTATATTATTTGTTATCAGGCTTTTCGAATGTCCTCCTGATTTGTGTTGATTAAAAAAATTAATTGTGACAGGCCGGCGGGATAATAATTACTAACTTTACCTGGTGCAAAAAGCGATGCAACAAAAACCATAAAATCATCATCCAAATGAAAAAGCTTCTTTTTATCGTCATAGGAGCATTTCAATCCATGATTGCTTGCGGACAATTTCTTTCAATGGTGGCAGGAGATACCAGCAAACTGGAACAACATCACTATTTTAATCCTCCGGAACACATTGAACGCGTTGGAATGGGCGACCCTATTGAATACAATCTCGATGTCAACCTCGACGGATTTGACGATATTTCTGTCAAATGTGCTAACTCTTATGGTGCGATGGGATTTGCTTCGAATTATATTACCGTCCGGGCCATCGACTCGAACGAGGTTTGTTATGCATCGGTTGATTCATCGTATTGTTTCAATGGGTATAAACCGGTGTATTTTACAAAGTTGTTCAATATCAATGATGTGATCACAAACGAACTGTCTTACAGTCAAAAGGAGATGATTATTGACAAGGAACTTTGGGTCAAGAACGACACTTGTACCTTCAAGCATGAAAACAGCGGCGCAAAATATGTCGCTGTAAGGGTTAATTCTCATGGAATCAGAGGGCTGGCATGGGTTAGTATAGAGTTGTACCCGAAAAATTCAAATGGATATTCCGCTGATATCAGGGAAACGGGATTCAAATCCATAACAAGTTCAATATCCGGGAATATTTTACCCTCCATTTTAGTTTATCCCAATCCATCAAAGGGATTCTTAAATATCGATATTCCTGAATTAAAGGGAAATATAACAGTGACCATCTTTGATGAAGGGGGAAATGAAATTCTGGTAAAAGAGCTTCATACAAAAAAAACAACCCTCCAGCTGGCTGATGGAAAGTATGTGATGAAAGTCTCTGATCAAGACAAAATCGTGTTGATCAAGAAGATAATTGTTCTGTAATTTAACTCAAATTAGTATTTAGGATACAGGCTTTTTTGTATCAGACCACCAATTTGTTTGTATCATGATACTAATATTTGTTTAATTTTACAGTTTTATTTAACATGATACCAATATGGAGATCCCATATTTTTTACCTCGTTCTGCTTACCTCCATAAAGTACTAGCCTTTGTAGGCAAACCTCTGATAAAGGTTTTTACCGGGCAGCGCCGTTGCGGGAAGAGTTTTGTTATGTTACAGACGATGGACTATATTCAGCGGCAATATCCTGATGGTGATTTAATTTACATCAATAAGGAGCACCCTGATTTCAATGGAATTAAAAATGATGTGGATTTGTGGGATTATGTAAAGGCAAGAAAAAAGGATCATCTGAAGAGCTTTGTTTTTGTGGATGAGGTGCAGGAAATTGACCATTTTGAAAAAGCTTTACGGGGTATTTTATCAGATGGGGGCTTTGATATTTATTGCACAGGCAGTAATGCAACCCTTCTTTCAGGGGAACTCGCAACCCTGTTATCGGGCCGGTACATCGAAATACCGGTTCATTGCCTTTCATATACTGAGTTTTTACTGTTTCACAAGCAAGAAAATAATCCAGGTTCGCTTTTAAAATATATTATACAAGGCGGCATGCCCTTCCTCATCCATCTGGAAGATGATGATCAAATTCGTCAGGAATACCTTCGTAACGTATTGAATACTATCCTTTTCAGGGATATAGTACAACGATTTAATGTGCGAAATTACAGTTTTCTGAATAATTTGATGTCATTTCTTGCTGCCAATACGGGAAGTTTAGTAACAGCCAACAGAATCAGTGAATTTTTGAAATCACAAAAAATTTCCATTTCGACGAGGACTATCCTTGATTACCTCCATTTCCTGGAATCTTCGTACATGATACACAAAGTAAAACGATATGATATTACAGGTAAGAAGCTTTTTGAAATTAACGACAAGTATTTCTTTGAAGACATGGGGTTGCAGCATATTCTTAAGCCCTACGACCCAAAGGATCTGAGCAAATACATGGAGAACCTCGTTTACAGGCATCTGATTGAAAATGGATATCTGGTTTATGTTGGTAAACTGGGGGATAAAGAAATTGATTTCATTGCCTCGAAAAGTGATAAAACAATTTATGTTCAGGTAGCGTTAACTGTTTTGGAGGAAAAAACCTTTGAGCGGGAATTCGGCAATTTACAACTGATCAGGGATAATTATTTAAAATATGTTGTTACCCTTGATGAATATGCCACCGGCAACCACGAAGGCATTATCCACCTAAATCTCAGGAATTTTTTATTGCAGGATATTTGACCTCGGTAATACTTACGGCAAGCGGCATATTCATCGGGAGCCTCTCCGTATTTACCCGGTCAAAAGGTTATCCCGGTAACATCGGATATCTCCACATTTTTCTGACAGTAAAAACGCTAATCAATTTTAATTTCTACCTTTGAGGGTTATTAGAACCCGGAAATATTTTTATTGCTGCGGCTCACATTATATCCTATAAACCAGTTCATTATGAAATTAACCATTAAAACGATCCTATATGGTTTGTTAGCTTTGCTCATTGTGCTGATTGTTGGAGGAATAATACTGGCAGAGAAAAAGCTGATAAAAACAGAAGAAAATATTTTTGGTTTTTTTAGCAGTTATCAACGAGGGCATGAACTGTCGTCGGACCTCGTACGGAACAAAGAGGTGATTGATGCGGAGCTGGCCATGCTAAAACTTATCCCGCTGCCTGAAGAAAAAAGGGAATTAAAAGGGAGAATTGACAATAAAATTGAAGAATCGTACCAGCATCTTGACACTTTGTTCAAATCAGAGAAAAGCGCTGAAAATAAACTGCTTCTCCGACATATCAAACTTGCTTTTACTTATTACGCCCGAAAGATCAATCAGGTGTATTTGTACCTGTATTATGCTCAAACTTCAACAGGGAAGCCCGACCCGGGATATACCGGCTCCAATGATGTCTCAAAACTGTTTTCGGCGATGGAGGATGCCTCGGTGATGTTGACTACGTCTCTAAATAATTACAATGAATTAAAAGCAGCAGAAAGTGATCTTTTTTCAAAAACAAACGAAACAGAGATCACAAATAACGGTTATGTCATCTATCTTCTCGGTATCATTTTCCTGGCTTTTGGCATCGGACTGGTGTTGGTTATCCTCCGTTTTGTATATACCCAGGTAGGCGGAGAACCAGTGGAAATAAGGGGAATCACCAAAAAAATTACCGAAGGCGACCTCTCAGGGACCTTTCCCGCGGAAACAAAGGGAATTTTTTCCTCGGTTAAAATTCTCAATGAAACCCTGAGTATCGTGGCAAAAAATGCCGAGGCCATTGCCAATGGTGATTTTACCGTGAAAATCACCCCTCAGTCGGAGACTGATCAATTGGGGAATTCGTTGGCCAAGATGACCCGGACGCTGACTGATTTACAAAAAGTTACCGAGGAAATTTCACATGGCAATTTCAGTCGCCGGCTCGCCGTAAAAGGGGATAATGATTTGGTTTCCATGTCAATAAACCTGATGAGCGAAAATCTCGAAAACAATGAGAAATACAATAAGGAGCAAAACTGGCTGAAAGATGGTTTGAACAAACTCAGCATGGAACTTTCGGGCGATCAGAGCCTCGATCAAATTACATCAAAGTCCATCAATTGCATCAGCCGGTACCTTGAAGCCGGAAGAGGCGTGATCTACCTCGATCATGAAGAAAAAAGGTCGCTCATTCTCGTCAACTCGTTTGCATTTACCGAACGAGATGCGTTATCAAACGTTTATGAATACGGAAAAGGGGTGATCGGACAGGTAGCGCTCGAAAAGAAACCGATTTTACTGCGAACCATGTCCAAAGGTGAGGCACCGGTCACCACCGGCACACTCAGCATGCAACCCATCAACACCTACACCTACCCACTGCTTTATGAAGACAACCTGATGGGTGTTGTGGAACTTGCCACCTTACGGCCCTTTTCCGCAGTCCAAACCGACTATCTCGACCAATCAAACCAAATCATTGCTTCGGGTATCTTCTCAGCCATTCAAAGAACAAAAATTGAAGAGTTGCTTACCAATTCCCAGCTTGCCCAACGCGAAGCCGAAGAAAAGACCATTATGGTACAGGAGGCCAATGCCCGTCTGGAAGAGCAGCAACAACAGATTCAGCAGCAATCGGAGGAGCTCCAGCAAAGCAATTCGCAACTTGAAGAACAGCAGCAGCAACTGCAGCAACAAACGGAAGAGTTGCAGCAAACCAATGCCCAGCTGGAAGAACAACAACAGTTGCTGATGCAGCAGACTGAGGAACTCAGGCAGGGGAACGACCAGTTGCGCCAGGCAAAAGAAGATCTGGATATCAAGGCAGGCGATCTGGAGATGTCGAACAAATACAAGAGCGATTTCCTGGCCACCATGTCACATGAATTGCGCACACCACTGAACTCCATCATCCTGCTCTCTAAAATGATGCAGAAAAATGAACGGGGAAATTTCAGTGAAGATGACATCAAGCGGGCAAGAGTGGTACACTCTGCCGGTGAAGAACTATTGCGGCTGATCAACGACATCCTGGATATTTCAAAAATTGATGCCGGTAAAACCACGCTGACCATCAGCGAATTTTCCACCGAAACGTTGCTGAATGACCTTAGCCATTTCTTTGCCTCAACCGCTAAGAACAAAGGATTAAACTTTGTGGTTGATAATACCCTGAAAACAAACATCACGACCGACAAAGACAAGGTTTCTCAGATCCTGCGCAACTTCATATCCAACGCCCTGAAATTTACAAAATCAGGAACGATTACACTCAGGGTGGAGGAGAGCGGAATCAGTGAACGACCCGTCAGGATCAGTGTTCACGACACCGGGATTGGCATTGCGCAGGAAAAGCACAAGTTGATTTTTGATGCCTTTCAACAAGTCGACAGTTCCATTTCCAGGGAATATGGCGGTACCGGGCTGGGGCTGACCATTTCACAAAAACTCACTGCCCTGCTGCAAGGCGAAATAACCCTGAAGAGTGAGGTAGACAAAGGAAGCATATTTGTATTGCTTTTACCGAAAGTGTTAATCCCGCACGAAGGGGAAGATGCCGAGTACAGCAAACCAAGAAAAAAGGAACAGTCAAATCAGGAGGAGATCATTTCAACAACCTTTTCCACTTCCGAACCTTTTGTGGATGACCGTAAAACCATCAAGCCAGGTGATAAAATAATTTTGATCGTGGAGGATGACAATACTTTTGCCGACATCGTATCGATGGTGATCCATAACATGAAAATGAAAGTGCTGCATGCATCAAACGCAGAACAGGGGCTGAGTCTGGTTCAGCAGTACAAAGTAAGCGGCATCATTCTCGACCTGGTTCTTCCTGATATGAACGGGGTTGATTTTCTTCGCCGGCTCAAGAGTTTTAAAGATTTGAGGCATATTCCGGTTCAGATTATTTCGGGCCATGAGAAAAATCCTGAACTGATGAAACTGGGTGCCCTGGATTTTCTTCAGAAACCGGTGGATCAGGAACAAATCCAGGATGCCATTCAGGGAATCATGAATTTTAGCGAGAAAAATCCGAAAGATCTCCTGATCGTTGAAGACGATGAAAATCACAGGGAGGCACTTACCGCCCTGATAAAAAGCCCCGATATCCGCATCAAAGGGGTTGATACCGAATCGGAGGCCACCAGTGAACTCAGGAAAGGCATTTACGATGCCGTGATCATCGACCTGGGCCTGAAATCGGGCAGCGGGATGAACATTTGCAAATTTGCCCGTGAAAACCAGATAAAGGTCCCCATCATTGTTTATACCGGAAAGCAACTGTCGCCGGAAGAGGAAAAAGAGCTGAAACGTTATACCGACCGGATCATCATTAAAACAGTACATTCTGAAAACCGCCTGCTTGATGAGTTAACCCTCTTTTTGCACCAAAGGCAAAAGGAGCGGGCCGATGAATCTGCCACCCCCTACGATATGACGGCAAAGATGAAACGGCTCACCGGAAAAACCATTCTGGTGGTGGATGATGATATTAAAAACGTGTTTGTCTTAAGCACGGCATTGGAGGAGCATGGGGCGAAGGTGATTGATGCCCAGAATGGGCTCGCTGCCCTGGACCTGCTTGGCGAAAAAAGTGTTGACCTGGTATTGATGGATATTATGATGCCGGTGATGGACGGGTATACTGCCATTAAAAAGATCAGGGAGAACAGCCAGTTAAAAAACCTGCCTGTGATTGCGCTTACCGCCAAAGCTTTGAAGGAGGATCGCGAGAAGTGTATCTCGGCCGGCGCGGATGATTACCTTGCCAAGCCAGTGGATTATGACATGCTGATCGGACTGGTGGAAGCCTGGTGCCAGAAAAAATATTGAGTATGAATGTACATGCCATCGAAACGCGTAAATCACACCATATTTCGGTGCAGGGAAACATGCAGTCCCAAACCGACCGGGATACCTTTTTTACGTTGCTCAAACCAGGCAGTCAGAAAGTTATTGAAGTGACCTTTTTTGATGCCCGGATTTTGCCAGCCGATGTTATGACAGCCATTAAATCGTTCATTGCTGCACACAAATCTATCAAATTAAGGATCAATGTGTCGCACCGGTACCTTGGCTCCTATTTTTTCCGGTTGGGAGTTCCTTGTCATGTGATGCAACAGCATTCGCTGGAATACCGTGAAACTAAGAAAATCAAAGCCATTGCGCTGGGCGGTTCAGCCGGCAGCCTTGATAAAATCATGGCCATCATGGCCAAACTGCCACCCAGGGATATCAGCGTGTTCATCATACAGCATATACTTGAAAATGAACCCAATTACCTCGGAGAGATCCTCGAAAGGAGTACGGGGTTCAAGGTTGTTCCCGTGACGAGCCACACACCGGTCAAACCCAATTGCGTGTATATTGCCCCTCCGGGGCACCATCTGGTCGTTGAAAACGGAAAGATAAGGCTATCCACCGAGGCAAAAATGAACTTTGCACGCCCTTCCATCCAGGTTACATTCGAATCGCTTGCCCATGAATACAAGGACGGACTGATTGCAGTGGTTCTTTGCGGATATGGAGATGACGGCGCGAAGGCTCTTTCAGTACTGAAGGAATATGGTGCAACCACCATTATTGAAGACCCTCACGATTGTGAAGCGAAAGATCTGGTGTTGAACGCCTGGAAAACCGGACTGATCGACTATAAATTTCCCCTTCCCGAGCTTTCATCCTACCTTACAAGGATCATCGAACCGGAAACGCTCAAAATCGATGAGACCGAGCTGAAACGATTCTTCAACAGGCTCAACGACCATTACGGCTATGATTACAGGCATTATAATGTACAAAGTGCCACCCGACGTATTGCACGGGTGATGGGCGACAACCATATCTATTCGTTTAAACGGTTTGAAGAGTTTGTGCTGCAGGACCAGGATCTGTTTGAAAACCTTTTCCTGGAATGTTCCATCAATGTGACCGAATTTTTCAGAAACCCGCTTACCTTTTTATCTATCCGTCAGAGGGTACTGACCTATCTTGACTCTTTCCCGCATATCAAGATCTGGAGTGCAGGGTGCTCAACCGGGCAGGAGGCTGTTACACTGGCCATTCTGCTTGATGAACTCGGAATTCTGCATAAATCACAGATTTACGCTTCCGACATCAATCCTTATGTGGTTGAGGAGGCCCAGAACGGCATCTATTCCCTCGAAATGGTCGAAAAAAGCCGGGAAAACTATAAATTATCAGGCGGAACTGCAGATTTCGATCAATATTTCATTATCCGGGATTCCTACGCGCAGGTGAAACCTCATTTAAAGGACAGGATTTTATATTTTCAGCACAGTTTGCTGAACAAAGGGGTTTTTAATGAATTCCATCTGGTTCTTTGTCGCAATGTGCTCATCTATTTTGATCAAACCCTGCAAACCGATGTGCTAAACCTCTTTTTTCGTTCACTCGACATGAATGGATTTCTTGTACTTGGTGAAAGTGAAAGCATTGCCAGCTATCCGATTGGTTTTCAAATTTTTGATAAAACAAATAAAATTTTTAAAAAAATAATCTGATTCATCCATGGAAGCGAAGTTTAAACCCGATATTCTGATCGTTGATGATATTGAGCACAACATTTTTGCCTTGCGTACACTGATTGAGGCCCATTTTGATGCCAACCTCATTGAAGCTACTTCAGGGGAACAAGTGCTGCGCATCATCAATGAACGCACGGTCGACCTGATCCTGATGGATGTGATGATGCCGGGTATGGACGGATTTGAAACGGCGAGACTGATCAAAAACCGTCCGAAAACTTCCAATATCCCCATCATTTTTATCTCTGCTTATGATCCTACCCAGAAATTACTGGAGAAAGGCATCGCTGCCGGAGGATATGATTACCTGACAAAGCCTATCGATGATAATCAATTGGTTTACCGGCTTAAAATGTACCTACGGTTCATCAAACACGAATTCATGATGAACCTGCATCTTCGGGAACTGAACATGAAACTCATTGAGGAGATTGAGGAAAGAAAGGCAACCGAACTCAGTTTGCAGATTTCGCAGTTTGAATTAAAGACTGCTAATTCGTCAAAGGATAAATTCTTTTCAATTATCGCGCACGATCTGAAAAACCCCTTCAACGGAATTATTGGCCTGAGCAGCCTTCTGATCAATGATTTTGACAGTTTTCGGGTAGAGGAGCAAAAAGAGTTTATCCGGGATATAAAAACCACCGCTGAAAACACCTTCCGGTTATTGCAAAACCTGCTTGAATGGTCGCAAACACAAACAGGTAAAATTGCCTTTGAACCGGCACAATTCAAACTCATATCCATTACCTCTGAGATTGTCGACCTGGTGAAAACATCGGCGGGAAATAAAAGTATCACGCTGGAGTCGGCCATCCCGCCCGACATCGGGGTTTATGCTGATAAAAATATGATCAATACGATTATCAGGAATTTACTTTTAAACGCCGTAAAATTTACCAGGAGTGGTGGCAAAATAGTTTTATCGGCACGAAATTTTGGTGACACGGTTGAGATAAGTGTAACTGACAATGGAATCGGTATCACTCCGGAAAACATGGATAAACTGTTCTGCATTGATTGCAATGTGATATCTTATGGCACTGCAGGTGAACAGGGAACCGGCCTGGGGTTGATTCTCTGCAAGGAATTTATTGAAAAAAACTCAGGTACCATCCGGATTAAAAGTGATGTAGGCATTGGCAGCACCTTCACCATCACTCTTCCTGAAACGGCTCCATCCAACTAACAAGAATCATGGAAAAAACAGACAAACACACGATCCTTATTGTTGATGACAACCCCAACAACCTTTTTTCGTTGCACGAGTTGATCAGGGAGAACTTCCCTGTGGATGTTATTGAGGCCCATTCTGGTTTTGAAGCCCTGCGCATCATCAGCGAAAAAACTGTCGATCTCTGCCTGATGGACGTGCAGATGCCGGAACTTGATGGTTTTGAAACCGCCAAACTGGTACGATCACGCCCGAAAACGGCACACATTCCGGTGATTTTTATCACTGCTTTCGACCCCAATAAAAATCTGATGGAAAAAGGTCTGAATGCAGGGGGCCTTGATTATCTTACCAAACCCATTGATGATGTTCAAATCGTTCATACCCTGAACATGTACATGCGGTTTCTTGACCGTGAACGGGATATCAACAGCGAACTTGAAGAGAAGGTTCAGTTGCGGACTGCCGAGTTTCAGAACATCAACCGCAAGCTCAAACTTGAAATTGAGGAGCGTAAAAGGGCTGAAACTGCTTTGCTGGAATCTGAAAATAAACTGAAGGAAGCCAATGCGGCGAAAGATAAATTTTTTTCCATCATTGCACATGACCTTCGGAATCCGTTCAATGCAGTGATCGGATTCTCAAATCTGCTGCGCGAGAACATTGCAGGATTCGACATCGAGGAGATCAATGAATACATCGGATATATCAATGATTCTGCCATAAATGCCTATACCCTGCTGGGCAACCTGCTCGATTGGGCCCGGTCGCAAACCAACAGCATGCAGTTTAAGCCCGAAGCGGTCAATATCAGCGACATCATCAAATCGACACTGACGATCCTTTCCGGGGAAGCCACCAAGAAAAACATTGCAGTTACCAGCACCATCCCGGCCGATTCGGTTGTTCTGGCCGACAGCAATATGATTTCCACGGTTTTCAGAAACCTGATTTCCAACGCCATCAAATTTACCCGGCCTGATGGAGCCATCACCCTTTCTTCAAACATCATCAACCAAAACCACGAATTCACGGTGGAGGATAATGGGGTAGGTATTCATCAGAAGGATATTGAAAACCTTTTCAGGATCGATACCAAGGTTTACACAAAGGGCACTGCCGAAGAATCAGGAACCGGGCTTGGATTAATCCTTTGCAAAGAGTTTATTGAGAAAAATTCCGGGACCATCCGTGTGGAGAGTGAACCCGGCATTGGAAGTAAGTTCATTTTTTCACTGCCGGTTTTCACTGCCTGAAGAATCAATAACGTCCAAGGTATATAACGAGATTATCCTCCCTGCTTATTCCCAGTTTCTGGCGGAGCCTGTAACGTGCAATTTTTATGCTGTGTTCGTTTTTCCGGGTGATCAGCGAGATCTCCTTTGTTGATAGATTCAATTTAAGGAATGCACAAATTTTCAATTCATTGGGACTCAAAGCGGGAAAATCTTTACTCAGACGGGTATAAAAATCAGGGTGAGTATCATTAAAATGGACATTGAACTCCTCCCAGAATCCTTCCGAATGCTGATGCTGAAGATCATGAACAACAGAACGAAGTAATTCCGAGTCTGAATCATGCGTATAAGGAACAAGTTTTTTGAGTTTCTCCGACATTTCTGCCAGAAGTTCATTCTTTTCAATCAATAACATTACTTTTGAGGTCAATTCCCTGTTTTTCAGACTTAAATCTTTCATCAGGCTTGACTTTTCAAGCTGTAAATTTGATTTAACCAGATTCATCCGGCTTATTTTATTTCGTTGCAACAAAAAAAACAATAACAGGATAATAGAAATTGTCAAACTGCCTCCAATCAACAACATTAATTTCAACTCTTTACGCTTCTTCAACACCTCCTGCCGCTCCTGATCCAGTACTTCCGTCTCCTTTTCTTTCCTATAGTTATATTCGAATTCAATGACTGCAAGCCTTTGATGGTCCTCTGTTTTTTTCAGACTGTCATAATAAACTGCGTAGAGTCTGGCATACTTCAACGCACTGTCAGATTGGCCTGTTTTTTCAAAAATTTCACTGATCCCTTTGATGGCATCTGTTTCAAATGACAGAAATGAAGCTTTTCCTGAATTCTTTTTTACTTCCTGATAATACTTCATTGCTTTTCCATACTCCTTCATCTCCTGAAAAGTTTTACCAAGATCATACGCCACTTGCACATTCAGGTACATTCTGGAACCCCAAAACAGGCTATCCAGGTTTTGGACCATTTGTTGCGAGAGCAAAAAATATTGTAAAGCTTCTTTGTAATCTTTAGCCTCAAATTTCAGTTCCCCCAGATTGTTATACAAATTGGTTATTCCATAATAATTTTTGTAACTATTCACCCCCTGTTTTTTAAATCCAAGGGTTATTAACAATTTTCAGGCTTGTTGTCCTGTTTTTATTCGCCATCTAGACGATATCAACCGTATTTTGTTGATTGATTGTTTGTAAGATAGTTGATTTTATTGAT
>CAIQUS010000109.1 GCA_903875045.1 uncultured Bacteroidales bacterium | reverse complement strand
TCAATAAAATCAACTATCTTACAAACAATCAATCAACAAAATACGGTTGATATCGTCTAGATGGCGAATAAAAACAGGACAACAAGCCTGAAAATTGTTAATAACCCTTGGATTTAAAAAACAGGGGGTGAATAGTTACATAGAATTTAGTTTAAGTGAATAAATACAATACATTCGATGAATGAGGTGTATCTGGATTACGATGGTGGTTGATTGAGCAGTGAAGAGTAGATGGAGCGAAAATATCGGTTTCCTTATCACAAATATAGTATTTTTTTTGATAAAATGATCCGTCTCCTGATTTTTTTTTGCTTTAATAATTGAGTCCACTCCGAAAAGTCGTTTATTCATCAAATCACCATTAAAAAATTGTTAAACCGCAAAGAACACAAAGAAACCGCAAAGGGCCGCAGAGATAACTCGCAGATAATTATAACTTTCCGAAACTCTGCGAAAAAACTCTGCGGCCCTCTGCGGTTATATTATTTGTTAGCAGACTTATCGGAGTGCCCTCAAAATTTTATTTTTTAATCGGTAAAAAAAACAGAAATTTGCAATTCATCCAATGATATAACCGTAACTATCAAATAATTTCAATCAACAATTCAACAATTCAACAATTCAACAATTCAACAATTCAACAATTCAACCATCTCAGTCATGAACGGAAAAACTTTTGCCGAAAAAATCTTTGGCGCTGAAACAGGAAGTATCGTATTTGCCCGTCCCGATATCATTTTATCGCACGACAACACATCCAGCATTTACAGCACCTTTAAGAAAATGGGCGGAACGACCCTCGCCAACCCGGATGCTCTGCTGATCACGCTCGATCACAATGCCCCTCCTACCAACTCAAAACTTGCCAACGACTATCAGATCATCCGTGATTTTGTTGAAAAATTCGGCATTCAAAAATTTCACGATGTGGGCGACGGTATCTGCCACCAGTTGATGTCATATTACGCCAAACCCGGTTTGATCATCGTGGGAAGCGACAGCCATACCAGCACTGCCGGAGCATACAATGCATTTGCTGCCGGAATTGACCGCACCGAAACAGCAGGTTTATGGAAACAGGGTGAAACATGGTTCCGCGTTCCCGAGTCGGTAAAAATAACCCTGAAAGGAAAATTGCAGCAGGGCGTTTTTGCCAAGGATCTCGCACTTTGGATTATCGGGATGATCGGTTCAAGCGGGGCCGACTATATGTCGATCGAATACCATGGCGATGGTGTTAAAACATTGACCATCTCCGACCGGATGGTCCTTGCAAACCTGGCTTCTGAAATGGGCGCTAAAAATGCTGTTTTCCCGGCTGATGAGGTTTTGGAAAAACTTTTAGGGGAGAAACTGGAAGGAATCTGGGCCGATGATCATGCAACCTATCTGAAAGAAATTGAAATTAATTTAAGCGAAGTTTTCCCTGTTGTTGCAGCCCCTCATCATGTTGACAACGTGAAAGCCGTTTCCGAGGTTCAGGGAACCAAAATCCAGCAAGCACTCATCGGAACCTGCACAAATGGCCGTCTCCAGGACTTACGCGAAGCCGCCACCGTTCTGAAGGGACAAAAAGTTCCCAAATACATGCAATTACAGATCATTCCCGCATCAAAAGAGATTTTCATGCAAGCCATGAAAGAGGGACTGATTGAGATTTTCATGGAGGCAGGAGCCAATGTACTTTCAGCCTCCTGCGGGCCATGTCTGGGAACAGGACAAGGCATACCTGCCGACAATTACAATATAATCTCCACCGCCAACCGGAATTTCAAAGGCCGCATGGGCAACCCCTCCTCAAATGTTTACCTTGCCTCGCCCACAACAGTAGCTATTTCAGCCCTGAATGGTGAAATCACCGATCCGCGGGGTAAGTCAGCATCTGACAAATTTCCCTACCATGCACCGCAAAGTGCCACCGTGGATGTCAAAGATGGCGATGACCGGCTGAATGGAGGAACCTGGAATTATGCGGATGTTGACAACCTCAACACCGATCAGATGTTTGCCGGAAACCTTACTTACAATGTTCAGAGTACAGAACCTGATAAAATCATGCCCCATTTGTTCAAAGGTTTTGACAACAGCTTTTCCGATCGCGTTAAGGCAGGCGATATTATCATGGCGGGCGCAAATTTCGGTTGCGGCAGTTCCCGTGAACACCCGTCGGTTGGATTGGCATTTGCCGGAATAAAAGCCGTTATCTGTAAGTCTGTCAACAGGATATTCTATCGTTCAGCCGTAAATCAGGGGCTTCCTATTATCCTGGTTCCAGATGCAGTTGACGCATTCAAACAAGGGGATGCAGTTAATATCGACTTTGAGAAAGGACTTGTTTTCATCGGTTCCCGGCAATTTGCCTTTGCCCCTCTCCCATCGAAACTGATGGAAATTTTCGATGCCAAAGGGCTTGTTAACTATGTAAAAAATAAATGAGGAAAAAACTGATTGTCTCTGTTTTTGTTGTTCTTTCGTTTCTCCTTGTTATTGTCCTGAAAGCTTTTCTCCCCAAAAACAGCGGGATGCTGATGTATTTTTTTTTCTTCCTGCTTTTTAATGGGTATCTGTGGTTTTCTGTCAGCAAAGGCATCAAAAAACTCAGTCCTTCATACCAGTTGGTGATACATTTTCTGTTCTGGCTGCCGCTTGGACTGGTGCTTTGCCTCATGGTATATGGATATTTCGTCCCTTTCACTGACTGGAACCTGCCGATGCGCACTTACATCCAGAGTTTCATCCTTGTCCTTTTCCTTGGCGAGTTTTTTCCGATGATCACCCTCCTGTTGGCAGATGTATTCAGGCTGGTAAAATTTGTTTTTCTCTTTTTCATCCCAGGAAGAAAAACCAGTATCAAATCAATCCCCCGATTTAAACCACTTCTCCGGGCCGGATGGATTTCAGGCATTGTGATTTTTGTGATCATGGTTTCCGGCACGCTTTTCTGGCAATTTGATTTCAGGGTCCGTGAGAAAACAATCATATTAAAGGAATTGCCACCCGCATTTGACGGTTTAAAAATCGTTCAGATTTCGGATGTTCATCTGGGGAGCTGGGGCTTGAAAAAAAAGTTACAGGAAGCCATTGATAAAATTAACAGTATTCAACCCGATGTGATCTTCTTCACCGGAGATATGTTTAATTATAGTACCGCCGATGGCAAAGGATTTGAGAATATTTTAAAAACCCTCAGGGCTCCTTCCGGAATATTTGTCATCATGGGCAATCACGATTATGGTGATTACATTAAGTGGGAATCATCTTCGGCAAAAAAACAGAACATGGTCGATTTGAAATTGTTTTATAAAAACCTGGGATGGAATCTTTTAATGAATTCAAACACCATTTTGAGAAGGGGGAATGACAGTATTGCCGTGATCGGCGTGGAAAACTGGGGCGCTACCCGCCGGTTTCAGCGGCTGGGCGATATCTCAAAGGCACAAAAGGGAACGGAAAATATGGAAATCCAATTGCTGTTATCGCACGATCCGGCCCACTGGGACAGCATCGTCCGAAAGCAATATCCAGAGATTGATCTTACATTTTCAGGGCATACCCATGGCGGACAAGTTGGCATTGACTGCTGCGGCTTACACTGGAGCCCAGTCATTTGGGTCTCAAAGTACTGGTCCGGACTTTATAAAAATCCTGAGGCTGTAAAACCTCAATATTTATACGTTAACCAGGGATTGGGAAATATCGGCTACTCAGGCAGGATAGGAATTTTACCCGAAATAACCCTGATCACCCTGAAAAAAAACTAAAATCCCCACATCATCACATTATCACATCATCACATCATTTCGCCCGTGATACCTGGATGAAGGAAACCTCCACATCGCCACCCTGGGGATAAAGACTGATCCAGTTGTTATCTTCACGTGACCAGAGGTCCTGGTCTTTCACACTGACAAGTCGTTCATTCATCCTTCCATCGGAATTGAGGTTACGCATAACCACTCCCCCATTGGCCTGCTTGTCTTTGCCATAGCGGATTAACACATTAAAAGGTTTACCCGAGAGGTTTTTAATTTTTACATAAATGAAGTTGTTCTTTCTGGAGGCCATGTTTACCGGGGTGAAAGAAAACTTTTTTTCAGTGTTTGATGGTATCGTCACAGCGGTTTGCATCACATCGGCGATGGCATTCTCAGCTATGGTTTTGCGAATTTTCACAATCATTTCTCCCGGATATTTCTCCATCGGCAGAAAATTCATCGCCTCTGTATAGGCATCAATGGATTTATCAAATTCGAATGAATTAAAAAACCGGTCACCATCAGCAACGGCCCTGTCATAAAAAGATTTGTTGGCACGGTATAAACTGTCAACCCTGGCGGTAATAAGTGAAATCCGTCCCTGGGGATAAGGATTTTCCGGAAAAACACCAAGAGCCTGCTGGTAACTGCTTTTTGCCTTTACATAATCTTTCCCGTTGAACGAAATATCTGCTTCCTGCACGAGTTTTTCATAATACTTCTGCTTTCCCAGCAATTCCTCCAGCGATTTGTTTATCTCTGCGATTTTCTCTTTAGGATATGTTGCCTGAGGTTTCAGGGTCAGAGAATTCTGATAGGCAGTACGTGCCTCCTCGAATTTTTTCTGTGAGAGTAACTGGTCTGCCGTTGCCAATGATGCATTGTAAGCATCCTCCTGCGCCTTTAATTCAGCCAGCACCACATCAATGCCGGCAATTTTCTCCCGGGGATATTGCTCCGATGGTTTAAGATTCAATGCATTTGTGTATTCCAATTTGGCCTGATCGTAAGTTTTGGAAGCAAGCAGTTGATCGGCCTTTGCCAACAAAGCTTTATACTGATCGTCCAGAATTCTTTGTTTGACAATGGCGGCCAGAATTTCGTCAATTTCAAGGATTTTTGTTTTTGGATATTGCTCGGCCGGTTTGATCTTTCCTGCCTCGGTGTAGGCGGCTTTAGCCTGATCATATACTTTATCCTGCAACAGCTTATCAGCACCTGAAATGGCTTTGGCGTATTGTTCATCCATGGCCCTGAGCCTGGCAACATCTGCCAATGCCTTTTCAATTTCAGCCAGTTTTGTTTTAGGATATTGCTCGGCAGGTTTCATCGTACCAGCCTTCTGAAATTCAATCTTTGCCTGGTCATACACTTTTTCGGATAAAAGCTTATCCGCAGCCACGATGGAGGCCAGATACGCTTCATCGAGGGCTTTTTGTTTTGCTATTGTAGCCAGGGCAGTCTCTATTTCAGCAATCTTTGTTTTTGGATATTGTTCGGCAGGTTTCAGTTCCGATGCTTTAATATACTCTGTTTTGGCAGGTTCAAATGTTTTGTTGGTAAGCAGTTGATCAGCCCTGGCAATAGTCGCCTTATAATTTTCCTCAAGAGATTTCAAGGCTGCCAGATCGGCAAGAATTTTGTCGATTTCTGCAATCTTATCCTTGGGGTAATTCTCAGCTGGTTTGACTGCACCGGCATTCTGGTATTCCACCTTTGCAAGCTCATATGTTTTTGCGGCAAGCAATTTATCGGCTCCTGCAATTATTCCTGCATATTGATCATCAAGTGCTTTTGCTGCAGCAATGGCGGCAAGTGCTGCGTCAATTTCATTAATTTTATCTTTGGGATAACTTTCCGTTGGTTTCAACGACGAAGCATTCATGTAAGAAATTCTTGCAGGGTTATAAGACTTCTGGGTTAACAGCATGTCCGCATTGGCAATGGCTGCAGCATATTTGTCATCTCGATCTTTGATCATTGCCAGTTCAGCCAGTGATTTATCGATCGCAGCAATTTGCTCTTTTGGGTATTGCTCCGATGGCTTTACTTTCAGTGCGGCCTGGTATTGGCCTTTCGAAAGGTCATACGATTTGTCAGCGAGCAACTTATCGGCATCGGCGATAATGCGGGTATATTCTTCGTCTATCGCTTTTTGTTTGGCTATGCCCGCCAGGATCGCATCAATTTCAGAAATCTTGGCGGGTGGATATTTTTCCGCCGGTTTAAGCCCGGAAGCCCTGGCAAATTCCTCCTTTGCCACTTCGTAATTTTTCTCCGAAAGATGTCTGTCTGCACTGGCAATAGTTGCTTTATAGTTTTCATCCAGGGATCTTGCAGCTGAAATATCGGCAAGGATTTTGTCGATTTCAGCAATTTTTTCAGTCGGATAGGTTTCCGCAGGTTTTACCCGGCCGGCGTTCTGATATTCACTCCTAGCTTGTTCGTATGTTTTGGCTGCAAGAAGCTTATCGGCATTCGCAACAATTCCTGCATATTTATCATCCAGCGCCTTCGAGGCTGCCAGATCGGCCAGTATCTTATCAATGGTGGCGATCTTCTCCTGTGGATAACTATCACCGGGTTTCAGGGCAGAGGCATTCACATATTCCGTTCTGGCCGGAGCGTACGACTTGTCAGCCAGTAGTTTATCAGCCCTGGCAATCAACCCTGCATATTGGGCCTCCAGCGATTTCTGTTTTTCCAGGCTGGCCAGCACCTGATTGATCTCAGCTATTTTCCCTTTGGGATACTCCTCTGTTGGTTTAAGTTTCAGAGCAGCCTGGAATTCGCTCAGCGCCGGGAGGTACGATTTGTCTGCAAGGAACTTGTCACCCTTGGAAATGGCAGCAGCATACTCCTCCTCGGCGGCCTTTTGTTTGGCGATTCCGGCAAGAATTGCCTCGATCTCAGCTATTTTTGTCTTTGGATATTGTTCCGATGGTTTAAGCCCAGAAGCATTGGTATATTCAGCCTTCGCAGGCTCAAATGCTTTTTCTGCGAAAGCCTTATCTGCTTTTTGTATTGCAGAAAGATAATTCTCCTCCAATGATTTTGACGCTGCAATATTGGCAAGTAGTTTTTCGATCTCCGAAATTTTATCCTTTGGATACCGCTCATCTGGTTTGATCAAACCAGCATTCTGGTATTCAGTGCGTGCCTGGTCATACGATTTTGTGGCAAGGAGTTTATCAGCGCCGGCAATGGCTGTGGCATATTTTTCATCAAGGGCCTTGAGGGCAGCCAGATCAGCAAGTATTTTATCAATTTCCGCAATTTTCCCCTTCGGGTAGGATTCCTGGGGCTTCATGGTTGAAGCATTTCCGTATTCCGTCTTTGCAGGGGAATATGATTTTTCAGCCAATAATTTGTCGGCTTTTGCGATCAGTCCGGTATATTGCAAATCCTGGGATTTTTTCTTCTCAAGGCTGGCAAGTATCAGGTTGATTTCGTTGATCCTGTCCTTGGGATAGACCTCGGATGGTTTCATCCTCAATGCATTCTGAAATTCTGTTTTAGCGGGCAGGTAGTCTTTCACAGAAAGCAAACTGTCGGCTTTCCCAATAGAATTTGCATATCTCGAATCGGCTGCCTTTTGTTGTGCCAGTGCCGCCATCAGTTTATCGATCTCAGTTATTTTTGATTTGGGATAGACTTCATTTGGTTTTATTTTCAGTGCATTCTGAAATTCTGACCTGGCTGTTTCATACACTTTACCTGCAAACGCCTTATCTCCCGCTGAAATAGCAAGTTTGTACTGTTCCTCCTTGTCTTTCGTTGCATTTGCAAATATTTTCTCTATTTCCTCTATTTTATCCTTTGGATACTGCTCGGCAGGCTTAAGGTTCGATGCTTTAACATATTCAGCCCTTGCCGGTTCGTATGACTTATCGGCCAGCAGTTTATCGGCACCGGCAATAGTGGAGGCATACTGCTCATCCAATGCCTTCGCCATTGCTGCCTCCTGACCGGTCAACATCTTGTCGGCCTTTGCGATCATCTCCTTTGGGTAGGCCTCAGCAGGTTTAACAGAGGTGGCCATCAGATAATTTTCCCGTGCCTTGAAATATTTTTTGTCGATGTAAAAGCTGTCGGCGAGAGTAATATACTTATCATAGTCAGCCTGGGCCGTGGTAATCCGCAACAGTATTCCTTCAATTTCCTTTATTTTATCCCGGGGATACGCCTGTTCCGGTTTGATGCCCAGTGCATCCTTATACGATTTGATGGCTTCAGGGTACCGGATGGCCTTAAATGATTGATCGGCAAGTGCAATGGCTTGATTGTAAGCATCATCCCTGGCCTTTTGTGCCGCTATGATGGTGGTGAGTTCCCTGATCCTGTCCTGAGGGTACTTTTCGTTTGGTTTAATTCCGGCAGCCTTTTTATAATCGAGAAGGGCTTCCTGATAAATCTTCCCCAGAAATGATTTGTCGGCACTGGCAATAGCCTTTGCATACTCCTCCTCCTTTACCTGATTATCGACAAGGATTTTTATGATCTCATTGATCTTGTTTTTCGGATATGGATCCCCTGGCAAAAGTTTACTTGCATTCTCATATTCCTGCTGAGCTTTAGCATAATCTCCGGCCTGAAACAATTTATCGGCACTCGAAACAGCTACATCAAACAGGATATTCTGTGCCTTCTGCGAACGTAACAGATCGAGCGTTTTGCGGAGTTTCTCTTTGGCAACTTCATCATTTGGGTTTTGTGAAACAGCCAGTTGATAGGATGATTTCGCATTCAGGTAATCTTTTGCCTTGAAATACCCATCGCCGGATGCGATTGCCTTCTGGCTCGCATCGTTTTGCTCTTTTTGAGTGGCAACAAGTCCGTTCAATTTGGTTATCCTGTCTTTAAGCTGCTGATCCTGTGGCCTTAACTTTTGAGCCTTTGTCAATTCAGCCAGACATTTTTCATAATTCTTCTCATTGAAATATTTATCTGCCGAACCAATCAGGACATTGAAAATAGAATCCTGAGGATTTATTTTTTTCCCTGGAACTGAATCAAAGGAATATCCTGAGCCTGTTGATAAAAGCCTTTGGTGCGCAAGGTCGGAAATGGATGGAAAGGAAACAAACAGCGCGAATGATACTGTTGATACAATGACTGATGCAATTATCGGAAATGATGTTTTTAAACCGGATATTTTCATGCCTTTTCGTGCGTTCTGGTGTATGACTTCTATGGAGAATAAATAACGTGATTTTTCAGAAATAATTACATGGTTAGCTTACTGTGCGATCAAACCATCTTTCATGGTCAGTTTGCGATCTGCCATGTCAGCCAGTTCGAGGTTATGTGTAACAATGATATAGGTTTGCCGGAACATATCCCTTAACCTGAAGAACAGCTTATGAAGTTCAATGGCTGAGGCAGAATCAAGGTTCCCCGATGGCTCATCGGCAAGAATGACCGATGGATTATTCATCAGGGCCCGGGCTACGGCAACTCGCTGTTGTTCCCCACCCGAAAGCTCTGAAGGTTTATGACCGGCCCGTTCGCTCAGGTTCATTAAACCGAGAAGTTCCTTTGCTCTTTTCACGGCTTCCTTTTTTCCTTGTTTTCCAATAAAAGCCGGAATACATATATTTTCAAGGGCCGTAAACTCAGGCAATAAATGATGAAACTGGAAAACAAACCCGATTTCCCTGTTACGGAAATCAGATAATTTGCGCTCCGAAAGCTCCTGTACCCTGGTCCCGTTGAGTTCAACAGAGCCAGAACCGGCTTTATCAAGTGTACCGATAATATGCAGCAAGGTTGATTTCCCGGCTCCGGATGCACCAACAATTGAAATGATTTCGCCTTTTGCAACTTCAAGGTCAATTCCCTTGAGAACTTTCAGCTGCCCATAGGATTTTTGAATATTTTTCGCAATGATCATAAGGATATTATGGACGGCAAAGTTAAGAAAATTGAAATCTTTGTGTTCTCTTTTTTGTAAATCCAATTCAAACAACTAATTTTGAAAATCGATTTTAACTCTCCTGTATATGAACCTGCACGAATATCAAAGCAAATCAATTTTAAAGCAACACGGGGTTGCTGTTCCCGAAGGCGGACTGGCACATACCGAAGAAGAGGCCGTTAAGGCTGCCGAATACCTTCAGAGCGCCACAGGCACCGACAAATTTGTGATCAAAGCCCAGATTCATGCCGGCGGTCGCGGAAAAGGCGGAGGGGTTAAAGTTGCAAAATCGATCGAAGAGGTGAGACATTATGCCACCCAGATCCTTGGAATGAAACTGGTTACCCCCCAAACAAGCAAGGAAGGAAAACTGGTGAGAAAGGTATATGTGGAGCAAAACATATTTTATCCAGGGCCAACAGAGCCATCAGAAATCTATATGAGTATTCTGCTGAACCGGCAGAAAGGTCATACGGTACTGATGTATTCACCCAGGGGCGGAATGGATATCGAAGCAGTTGCAGAAGAAACTCCGGAACTTATTTTTACCGAGGAGATCGATCCCCAAATCGGTTTACATGCTTTTCAGGCCCGGAAAGTGGCCTTCAATCTTGGTTTGAAGGACGATGCCTATAAAAATATGGTGAAATTCGTGTTTGGAATTTACAAAGCTTACCAGGCAAGCGATGCCTCACTGATCGAAATTAACCCTGTTTTCAAAACCTCCGATAATAAAATCCTTGCTGCCGATGCCAAAATGGTGGTTGACAACAATGCGCTTTTCCGTCATCCCGATATAGCCCTGATGCGCGATCTGGACGAAGAGGACCCCAACGAGGTGGAAGCAACACGCCATGATCTCAACTACGTAAAATTAAATGGCAACGTAGGATGTATGGTGAATGGCGCCGGTTTGGCCATGGCGACCATGGACATAATCAAACTATCAGGCGGTGACCCGGCAAATTTCCTGGATGTTGGCGGGTCTGCCAATGCCAAACGGGTTGAGGAAGGATTCAGGATTATCATGAAAGATCGGGCTGTAAAAGCTATCTTAGTTAACATTTTCGGGGGTATTGTGCGCTGCGATCGCGTTGCCCAGGGCGTTGTGGATGCGTATAAAAACATCGGTGAGATCGATATTCCCATCATCGTCAGGCTGCAGGGAACAAATGCCATTGAAGGGAAAAAGCTTATCGATGAATCCGGATTGAAAGTTCATTCGGCCATCACCCTGAAAGAGGCCGCTGACCTGGTCACTGAGGTGCTGAAGTAAATCGTACTTCCGTCTCCTTCTGAAACAGAAACATTCTTATTTTTTCAAGCTCTTCTGCCGGAGAATTTGAAAATGAAAATTTCTCAGGATTAATTTCCAGTTTTGTAAGTTCCGCAACAGGATAATATCGCTCCAGGAATTCCCACAGGTTTGTTTCATCTGTTGACACATCTTTTTCCTTTGCTGTTTTCAAATACTGAAGTATCCTCAGTCCGTCGAATTTTTCGTGGAAAGCACGGATGAAATGTTCCGGGTCCCTGTGATTTAGCCTGAGCGGCTGAAACGGATCATCTTCGCGAAACACAGCTGAAAGGAATTTTACCACTTTGGTGTCCACTGTTTTCTGAAAAATCATCGGTAATAAGTTGTAGGTTTCCCGGATATCATCAAAAAGTGAACAGGGATACAGTGGGTAACTTGACCAATCTCCTGCAGCACCTTTGATCATGGCCGGTCCGGTGCCAAAAAAGACACGATCAGAAAATCTTGCCTCGGGATAAACAAGTTCTTCGTTCCAGCGTAAAATCTCTCCGAATTTCCGGAGTTTTTGCAAAAAATAGAAATCCTCGCCACTTAATTTAGGTGTCATTCCGCCAATTGCACGATAAGCCCAAACCGGCACTGCCATCGCTGATCCCAGGGCGGTAAAGGCATAAGGGGAGCCAATCCGTGCCAGGTTCAAAAAATAGTGTCGCATGTAGATCTCATAACGCAAAATGGCTTTGCAGGCGGAGTCATCTGCCGGGGTGTTATGAAAATATGGCACAGCCAATGCCACTGATTTGGGATGATCATAAAAATTCCTGGCGATCGACAACAGGTAATTTTCCGTAAAAACACTGTCCGCATCCAGGCTTACAATAACATCATTCTCCCCTGCCTCAGCATTTATCTGATCCATAAGGGTTTTCCTGGCATAACCGACACCATGTCGCTTCCCTGTCCAGCCATTTTGCCGGGAGGAACGGTCAACAACCTCAATATCAAGGCCTGTAAATGCTTTCAACATGATCAGGCTTTGCTCATTGTTCAGACAGGCATCCATTTTAACCGGGTCATACCACCACGACTCCGGTTGATTCACACAGACGAATAACCTGAAACGATCGTAAGATTGGGCTTTTAAACAATGAAGTACCCTCAGTAAAAATCCCGGCTCATCCATTACCGGAAGGGCAAGATAAAGAAAAGGCAATCCAGAATCACTTCCGGCTTTACCGGTCAATTTTGAGTTTTTGGTATAAAGCATCGTCCTCAACAACCTCTATCGCTTTAAGAACCTCTTCATCGGATTGATTGATAATCGTATACAACTCGGTCATATCCCAGAGTTTCTGAGCAATCAGCCCCTTAAGCTGGGATTTGATCAGCTTTTCGGATGCGGCATATCCCTTATCATCTTTTTTTACCCCCTCCTTTTCTGCATAAGTGAAAAAGTTTGCCATAAAGGCGTCATCAATCAAGAAATTTTTATCAAAATCACTGAACAAAGGATAGCTGCTCTTCAGCGAATTGCGTGATTTATCCACGTAATCCCCAACAAATGAATTGATAACATTTTTGCGGCGAAGATCCAGATAGTAATCTGAAATCGGTGTGGAATCCCATGGAATAAAAACATCAGGCATAATCCCACCTCCGCCATATACCACGCGCTTTTTCGATGTATAAAACTTCAGCGAATCCGGGAATTTGATACTGTCGGGGTGAATGAGTTCACCATGTTTCATCCGGATGCTGAAATCTTCATAATATTTATCAATGCCATCGGCATACGATTTCTGGATACATTTCCCGGAAGGATTATAATATCTGGCAGTGGTAAGACGGATCATGGAGCTATCGGGCAACTGGAACGGACGCTGAACAAGTCCTTTTCCAAAAGACCTGCGACCGACAATGATGCCCCGGTCCCAATCCTGGATGGCCCCTGAAACGATTTCACTGGCAGAAGCTGAATTTTCATTGATGATGACAACCAATTTCCCGGTTTCAAAAAGCCCCTTGGAGGTTGAATAAAAATCTTCACGCTGCGCATTTCTTCCCTGGGTGTATACAATCAGCTTCCCCGTTTTCAGGAATTCATCAGATAACTCGATGGCTGTTCCCATATAACCTCCTGAATTGTTGCGCAAATCAAGGATCAGATTTTTCATTCCCTTTGAATTCAGCACCTTTACCGACTCATAAAATTCCTGCATGGAGGTTTGGGCAAACTTATTCAGGTTGATATAGCCGATACCGGGTTTAATCATATAAGCTGCATCGATGCTGTTGATTGGAATTTTGTCGCGTGTGATTGTAAAATCAATCAGGTCTTTTTTCCCATTCCTGAAAATTGACACATTCACCTTGGTTCCGCGTTTACCACGCAAATGATCCAGAACAAACTGGTTGGTGATTTTTTTTCCGACCACTACCTCCCCATCAATTTTCACAATTCTGTCACCCGACATAATGCCAAGCCGTTCAGAAGGTCCTCCCGGAATAGAATGTACTACAGAAATGGTATCTTTAAGAATCTCAAACTGAACTCCAATGCCATCAAAATTCCCTTCGAGTGGTTCATTTGCTCTCTGAACATCTTTTTTCGATATATAAACCGAATGAGGATCAAGCTCCTTCAACGTTTCTATGATCGCTTTTTCAACCAGTTTCGACTCATTGATGGTATCAACGTAGGCATAATTGATCAGCTGCATGGCGGCATTGTACTTCTTAACCCCGGCATTTGGTTCCTGTCTGGAGTTCTGAGCCAGCGAACGGTTTGCAAAAAGGAACACAAACACCAGTAAAATACTACTGCTGAAAACAGTTAAAATGAAAGATTTTTTTATCATAAAAAACTTGATTACATTGGTTTAAAGGTAACAAAGGTACTTTTATTTTATCTAACGGGATTGTCATGACCTTAATTTAACTAATTTTATCGATAAATATTATATCGTGGCAGACGAAGAGAAGTTAAGGATTTACCGCAGTTTACGATTCCCTGTGATTTTAGTCCTGCTCTTATGGCTGATCAGGGGAATGGACATGCTGTTCGACCTTGAGTTAAACAATTTCGGCCTTTACCCCTTGCAGGTGAAAGGGTTACCCGGAATTTTCACCTCCCCTTTTCTTCATGCTGACCTTGCGCATCTTTTCGCCAATTCTGTGCCCTTTCTGATCCTTGGTTCTTTCCTCTTCTATTTCTACAAAGATATCGCATGGATGATCCTGTTCCTGATATACCTCATCACTGGTATCTGGGTTTGGACTTACGCAAGAGGTGGAGCTGCACACATCGGGGCCAGTGGTGTAATTTATGGTCTTGCTTCGTTCTTGTTTTTCAGCGGAATGATCAGACGTGAGAAAAGTCTTCTGGTGATCACCATGCTGGTGGCATTCCTTTATGGTGGTCTGATCTGGGGTGTTTTCCCACAACTCTTTCCAAATCAGCCCATTTCATGGGAATCACATCTGATGGGGCTTTTATCAGGATTTGTTCTGGCATTGTATTACAGGAAGCAGGGCCCTCAGCGAAAATCATGGGATTGGGGTGACGAAGATGAGGACGACGACGGCTCATGGGCCGAGCCTCAGGTAGATGATCATCTTCCTGAAAAGTGAGTCGCTGATTCCCGGGATATTCTTCAACTCTTCAATAGATTTAAAAGTTTTATTCTTTTGCCGGTAAATCATGATACCCTTGGTGGTCGCAAAGGGGAAATAGGGATGTCGCATGAGTTCCTTGAATGTTACTGTATTCAGGTCAATTGGATGAATTGAGTCACGGTTGACCAGAAGATTCTTTTCAATTAGCTGGTACCGGGCTGTATCCATTCCAAAAACCTCAAGCACTTGTTTTTTTTCCCAAAAACCCCGAAGCCTTTCCCTGTAATTGACGATACGCCTGGCAAAACCGGGCCCGATGCCCCTCAGCTGCTGTAAATCAAAGGTGTCTGCTGAATTCAACTCAACCATTACAATTGGTTTCGCTGGCATCAATTTAACCTTTAGCGAATCGCCAGGCAATTGGCCATACCTTTTGATGTAATTTTTATACCTTTCTGATCGGGCGATACTATCTGAATCAGATGCTTTTTGCCATGATGTTTCGAAATCACGAATCTCTCTGGAAAATTTCGCAAAATCAGGTGATTTCTGAAATGTTCCGGACGGGATCACGGCATTGGCGATCATCACACACATCAGTACAATGCTTAATACCAGAATTCCACGTTGCTCGGTTCGGTTGTAGGTAAGGTAATCACCAGCCAGTCGGCTGAATTGATTTTTTATGCTCTCAATTTTCATAAGGCTCTCCTTTCTTTAATAGTGCTTTTTTATTTGCATGGGATTGTTTAAATCATCCCTGGTCAGCCAGTAATCTGCTCCCGATCCTGCACGCAAGGCACCTTTTTTTATCACAATAAAAATGCTTGAGATGGATCAAGGCCTGAGTTTGCAGCGCATTATCCACTGGAAAACCAGCCGCTTTCCAACGATCAATGTCGGCATTGATTTCGCCATCGATCTGCTCTAAAAAATTCAGCACCCCTTCACATAATGCTGGTTGCCCCTTTTCCTGTCCATAAAAAATGAGAAATGGAGCCAATCCATTAATGATCAATAATTTGACACCGGACAATCCCAACGTTTTTTTCCTGTTCACAGCTAATTTTCCGAACACATAGTGGGTGTCCCAATACGCTGAAGCTGCCAGCTTTAATACCTCCATATCATCTTTGAGCGAACAACTCTCCAGCAGGTTGAAAAACCTGGCTTCTGTGATGTTAAGAAAATTTGCAAACTGGCTTATCCTGATGGTGGGAAAATTGGATGGGCGAAGCCGTAAAAATTTCCAAATCGCTGCAGAAACCGGATTAAGGCTGTATTTATCCTGCAAAAAAAGATATTCCTGACGTAAATCGCGGGGATATTGATCAGTGAACTCCTGATTTAGCATACCAGCCTGTCCGAATAACAGGGCTTCCAGCTGAAAGATGTTGCCACAATACCGTCTGACAATTTTCAGCGGCAGCGATTTTGCCAGTAATTCAAAAGGCAGACTGTTAATTTTAAAGCCAAAACTACTTGCAATGTGCAGGTAAAAAGCCTCCTCCCAGTCGTTTGCACACCTTGTAAAAAGTTGACTGATACTGCCAGATTTATACTCCAGGCGCTCCAATGCCAGTGCAGGAGCCCAAAGGCCGAATCCATAATCCTGGGTATTAAGCAATTGATTCATACATGGAATCCATTGCTGGTTCAGCATCATCTGTTGATAACGATCGAAAATCCATGATGGAAACTGATCCCTGATCACCAATGTTTGCACCGGTTCGCCATTCCGGTGGTAAACAGTCCGGTCTGCTTCAAAAACGACATGCAGGATCGCATGATCGTATGCCAGGTCAGTATGATGTCCATGCCTGTACCAGTCTGAAGCATTTACGTGGATTTCAACATTCCCGGCCCAGGTAGTGCTGCCAATGCGCAGTCTTGCATTAAAAAAATCGGGCCCGCTGTCGGCGTTTTGCTCCCCGGGGTGGATAATTGTTAACGGATCACCAGCTTCTGTTTTCAACTCCTGACTGAAATGCCGGTACTTCCATAAATAAGAAAGAAATTGTTCGTTCATGGCCTGTCCTTTTAAGTGAATGATTTATCGCTTAATCGGGTTTAGGTCAAAAGGTAATACAGTTGTTGAAAAAAAATAAAATAAATAATTATCTTTGCATGAATTATAATGGAGACTACCAATGAAGGATGTTGCCAACTTAGTTTCCGGCATCGAGTATAAGTTAGGGAAGCTTATTGAACAACACAAGATTCAACGTGCAGATAATAAAATACTTGCCGATGAGATAAAGGGATTGAAACAGGTAATCTACGAGCAAAAAAACACAATCAGGACACTGGAAGACACGATCAGAATTCTTAAAATTGCAAAAACAATAGAATCAAAGGAAGGAAACGTTGAGGCAAAATTAAAAATCAACGAACTTGTGCGGGAAATCGATAAATGTATCGGGCTTTTAAATACTTAGAATACGATTCATCGTCAGGCCAATGAACGAACTTTCCATATCGTTACCCATCGCCGACCGGTCATACCGGCTGGCGATTGAAAAGGACCATGAGGAACTTTTTCGCAAAGCTGCCAAATTGATTGATAAGCGGATAAAGGATTATTCGGGCAGTTATGCATACAAAGATAAACAAGACCTCCTGGCTATGGTAGCATTGGAATATGTTACAGGATACCTGCAGAATGATCAGTTATTGTCGGATAATGAAACACAATGGAAGGCTAAGCTGTTGGCAATAGATCGTACGCTGGATGAACAATTGAAGTATTAGGCTGCAAATGTTCTTTGAAAATAATCTGAAAATTTACCCGCATTCATTCAGACAGTTTGTAATCCTAACATTACAAATATTAGGGCAAGACTCAGTAACTCGTAGGACAGGCCTCACTCATGCTTCGGCATGAGAACAGGGTTAACCCCCTGACAGTGGACGTTCGAAAAGTATGGCAGCCCTATTCGTGTCGTTAGAGGATTATCAATACCTCGCTGGAGAATGCGGGTTTTTTATTGCCGCTGCGTTCCTTTATAATTATAAATCATGCTGGGCAACATCACGATGTTACCTTGCGTAAAATAACCAAACAGATGGGAGGAATTCTATTTTATATCTTCGTTGGGGTGGCCGGAGTCATCCTTGGAGGTGTTTTGACAGGAACAATTTTAAACAGGGCATTGGAACGCAAACGCGATGTTTTGTTAAAAGATGCCATGGAAAAGGCAGAAGTTGTTAAAAAAGAGAAAATTTTACAGGCAAAAGAAAAATTCATGCAACTAAAAACTGAGCATGAAAAATTTATCCATGAAAAAAATGATGAACTTGGCCGGAATGAAAACCGGTTCAAGCAAAAAGAAGGCACACTGAATCTGAAAGTTGAAGAATTTGCAAAGAAACAAAAAGAGGTTATTACCATCAAACAAAACCTGTCGCAACAACTGGAGATCATTAACAAAAAGCAAAGTGACCTTGATAAAGCGATGAAAATCCAGGTGGAAAAGCTTGAAGCAATTTCCAGTCTTTCAGCCCTGGAAGCCAAATCACAACTTATTGAAACTCTTAAGGAAGAAGCCAAAACCGAAGCCATCGTTTACATGAAAGATATCATCGACGAGGCAAAACTGACTGCAAATACGGAGGCAAAAAAAATCATCATCGAAACAATTCAGCGTACAGCCTCCGAACATGCGATCGAAAACACCGTATCGGTTTTCAATATTGAAAGTGAAGAGATTAAAGGCCGGATCATTGGCCGTGAAGGGAGAAATATCCGCACACTCGAATCACTGACCGGTGTTGAAATAATCATTGATGATTCCCCTGATGCCATTATCCTTTCCGGCTTCGATCCGGTAAGGCGCGAAATTGCCCGGTTGGCCTTGCACAAGTTGGTTACCGACGGTCGTATACATCCTGCACGTATTGAAGAGGTGGTTGCCAAAACCAAAAAACAAATTGAACAGGAGATTATTGAGACCGGTAAACGGATCACCATCGACCTGGGAATCCATAACCTCCACCATGAATTGGTAAGGATGATCGGCAAAATGAAGTACAGGTCGTCGTATGGACAGAACCTGTTGCAACACTCCATTGAAGTATCAAGACTGTGTGCCACCATGGCAGCTGAACTTGGGTTGAACCCCAAGATGGCGAAACGCGCCGGATTGTTGCACGACATCGGAAAAGTACCGGATACCGAACCGGAATTGCCGCATGCAGTGCTGGGAATGAAATTAGCCGAAAAATTCAAGGAAAAAGGTGAGATCATCAACGCCATCGGCGCACACCATGATGAAGTGGAAATGAATAATCTTATTTCACCGATTGTCCAGGTTTGCGATGCTATTTCCGGTGCCCGTCCGGGTGCCCGCCGCGAGGTTGTGGAAGCCTATATCGAACGGTTGAAACACCTCGAAGAACTGGCGTTGAGTTATCCCGGAGTTGTTAAAACCTACGCCATCCAGGCCGGGCGCGAACTACGTGTCATTGTCGGTGCAGATAAGGTAAACGACACCGAAGCCAACCAGATTTCGTTCGATCTATCCAAAAAAATCCAGAGTGAAATGACCTATCCCGGACAAATTAAAATAACTGTGATCCGTGAAACAAGGTCAGTGAGCTACGCGAAATAATTACTCACGGACTAACCCCCGTATTGGGCTTTTCGCAGACTGGATTGACTTATCGCTTGTATTCTTAAGTCACTTTTAAAGGAAGGATCCATCAAAGCAATTCCGGCCATGGCTGTTGTATTCAGGAATTGTAATTTGATTTCACACACTTGCCAAATTGAATATATCTGCTTATATTTACCGGCGATGAGTATGAAGCATTAGTACCTCTGTTATGATTGCAAGGTAGCACCATTTACAGAGCACTCATCACCCTGCGATGCGCAAATTGACTATCTTTTGGCTGATCTGTGTTTTTCTTTGCATCAATGGTCATGCTCAGATCATGACTTTTTACAAAGATGGTCTTGATACATTGAAAAAACATCAGTTTACCGGAAACCTCTACCTTGGCTTTTACTTTAGTCAGGACGCACTTCAATACCTTTATTTGTCTTCCACCGTTGCCGGATTGTATGTTGACATCCATAACACTTATGAAATTTCCGGTGTGATCACCTTTAAAGGAATGGAAAAAAGGTCAACCAGCAATAACGGATATTTGATTTCGAGGGCAAATTTCTGGCGGCATCATTTTGTGGATAGCACCATCACAGCCAACCGTATCTATGCCCAGCCATTTGCCATGTTCCAGTTTGATGAGAACCGTGGAATCTACGGCCGCTGGCAAATAGGTATTTATGCAGTGCCCTCCATCCTGATGAAGAAAAAACTCCAGATTATGGCGGGTGCAGGAGTGCTTTACCAGTTTGACCGTTACGACCTTCTTCCTCCCGATTATGTTGACTGGTGGAGCAAGGAGGAGATGAAGCAGGTTTATCATTCAATGCATCAGTTAGATCCCGACAGCAGCGGATTCGTTACCCGGCAAGGACCGCGCGCCGCAATGTACCTGAGCATGATTGCTTCCTTCGGAAAAAAGGTTGACTTGAATCTGCTTGTATCATGTCAGCAACCCTTTTCTTCCGTGTTTAAAGGAACAACGCTTTATGACATCTCTGCCGACTATCGTACGCCATATCCCTGTCTGTCAGTTGAGTCGATCCTGAATTTCAGATTACTGGAGTGGCTTTCGCTCAACATCCGTTATTACATGCAACACGACAGGAACCAACTGACCTTTTACCTGCCATATTATATGTATTCAATTACGACCGGATTAACCTTTTCAATTTGATTATTCATGTATCACTCTAAAAAACCCTATTGACTATGAAAACAACATTATTAATTATCATTTTATCTCTGGCATCGCTTGGTTTACAAGCCCAGATGGATACTATCTACACAAATCATGAAAAATTAGTGGGAACGATCAAAGAGATTGGAGCAGATGATGTCAAATTCGTTTATCAGAACGAAGAATTGGTAAACACGATATTTAAAAACACCATTCAAAAAATAGTTTTTAAATCGGGACGGATTCAAACGTTCACTCAAACTTCCAGTCTGAAAACGGTTAAAAGTGCCGATGATTGGGAAAATGTTGCTGTTACCCAACTTGAATCAGAAACAAAAGGGCTCTATAAACTGGGTGAAGTAAGTTCAAAAGCCAAAGGAACGACGGAACTCGCCAACCAGGAAAGAGTTAAACAACGTGCACTGCGCAAACTAAAAATTGAAACAGCCATGCTTGGAGGCAACCTTGTTTACACGATCAACCAACGATCACAGGGAAATATTATTGGTACCAAATATACTTCCGGTCAGAGCACAGAAACCAGTTTTACCGGCATTGCATATAGCAATGTACTTCCAGATTACCAAAAATTTATAAGCAAAATGGGCGACAGAAAAGATTTTATTGTTTGGTCCCTGGAGAAATTGTGGAGCAGCGGCTCCGACATGTCATACAGTCAGGAAGAAAAGGCCATTATCATTGAAAAAGTATACCAGGAAGGAGGATCCATCATGGTCAACGCTTCTTCAAAAGTTGCCAAGCAACCAACTTTCAGAGTCAGCTATTTTGATGATCACAGATTTTCACGGTAAACAACCACCCGTATCTTAAGAATACGAAGCACCTTCAAAGATAATGTTTTTATTTCCGAGCCAGGAATATTTCTGTTGTTTGAACTTTGGCATAACTTCAAGTATGAGCGGGAGCTCTCTTTTCTTCTTCAGTTTGACGGTGATGGTTTTATTGACTATTTGAATGTCGGCGCCATTGAGGACGAATTTATCATAGAGGGTTTGTGCTGAAATGTTTGCGTATCGGCCAAGTTCCAAGGCAAACAACCGGTAAAGGTTATGGGCGAGGATTGACATGGTGAGGTCGAAATCGACTTTAATTACCATTGAAGAAGAGACCAGGTTGAGGTGAAAGAAATCAATATGCTCAGATATTTCCTTTTCGACCAGCCATCGGCGTGCATATTTTCTGATGATTTTCTCAATCGGTAAATCCCGGTCGTTTGTAATAATAATGGCGGGTTTTATTTTCCCGTTGCCCGTTATGGTGATCTGACGAATATCGTTATCATAGCCATTTAGAAACATCATTTCATCATACACGTGCAGCGTTCTGTGCTTGTTCCCGGCGCACTCGACCTTTACATTTTTCCACCCTGATGCGGGCAGTTTGGCGATTCGGTCAAGGATCTGTTTTCCTCTGCGGCGGATGGTGATAAATTTTATGCTATCTTGATCCAGCTTCTTTAAATTTTCATAATTGGTGAACTTGCTGTCAAAAATAACATACCTGAGTTTGTTGTCTTCCTCCTTGTTCCCTTCCCGGTAGAAGTCAAGAAATTCAAGTACTACAGCACTTTCATCCTTTTGCAACACATTGGCACTGCCATAATCGATCACCCCGCTTTCGGGATCATGAGCAAGTACTGCCAGCATGCTGCCCAACGCTTTGCCGCGTTTTCCCGACCAGTTGTTTTCCAGATGACTGTCATCACCCCAGTAGGGTATTGTCGTAAAATCAAGGTTAGCAGTGTCTTCCAGCAATCCGAACTTCAACCATAGCTGATGAAGCTGTTTTAAGAACGCCCGGTTCATCTCTGTGGTCACCCGGTCGGAATACGAAGTGTACCAGGCGGTTTTGGGTAAAACATTGAGTCCGGCAAACAAGCCCATTCCCCTGTCCATGCACCAGGTATCGTCGGAAGAATATCGGCGGCGGTTGGCCAGTTTCAAGGCCAGGAAACATAAAATGGAGGACGTTTTATTGATGACCGATGTGCCGGGATAACCTGACCGGGATATCACTTTATCTATTTCAAAGTGTTTTATCATGGCCAGAAACATAAGGATTCCTGCATTGGAGCTTTTGAATGTTTCATTGCTTAACCCCAGGGGACCAGATTTTTCAGCTTGTATTTGAACCTTATCCAATTGTTGTTTGACAAGTTTTGTTCTCCTTGGCAATCGCGAAAACCCTTCAGCGGCGATGATGTTGTAGATATTCTTTTCCGACACAGACTGGCCAAGTCCGTCGAGGGCGACTTTGATATCGGGTACAGAATAATACTTCTTGCGCATATCAATGATCACGGATTTTGACCCGAGCGTTTCCGAAGATATTTTCCGGCCGGGTGTATGCTCAACAAAGAAGATAGAGCCAGATTGGTTCTCACCAAGTTTCTCCCTGAAAGAAGAGACCAGGGAGGTAAAAGCCCGGTAAGTATATCCAAACCGTCGGGCCACCTCATGAGCCGGATTGCCCTCAACATAGTACATTCGAAGCGCTTCGTATTGTTTGTGTGCCACCGATTTGGGCTGTAAAAAGAATGATGCAGAGTTCATGATACTGTTTTGTAAGCGGTAATTACAAATGCAGGTTTTCGGTAAATAGGAATGCAAGTAAATCTGCATCGTTAATTTCCGATTTGCAAAGAAACAAAATAATAAAGAACGATTATTTTAACGATTGTTTTTTGTCAAAAACCATTTTACC
>CAIQUS010000108.1 GCA_903875045.1 uncultured Bacteroidales bacterium | reverse complement strand
TCAATAAAATCAACTATCTTACAAACAATCAATCAACAAAATACGGTTGATATCGTCTAGATGGCGAATAAAAACAGGACAACAAGCCTGAAAATTGTTAATAACCCTTGGATTTAAAAAACAGGGGGTGAATAGTTACATTTTTCTGAATATTCAACAAATATTAATCAAGATGGATTGTTCTTTCGTGCTTGACCATCTGTTTTCTTACCAGGAAAAAATACTCTCTGGTGCGGAAATAAAGGAGTTTGAAGATCATCTTCATTCATGTGATAATTGTACACGGATTGCTGCACAATTCGAAAACATTGTGACCTTTATTGACAAAAAAAAGTTCGAAGAACCCAATCCATTCATAAAGGGTCGCACAATACAACGCATCGAAACAGAACTGGAACGCACTAAAAAATCACCAATGCTACAGTTTCAAAAGAGACTGCAACCAGTTATCATTTCATTTCTGTTGTTCATGGCAATTGTCATAGGTTATTCAATTGGCAGGCTGATTGAAGCAGGGTATTCTTCGGAAATTGCACATCAAAATGAAATCCAGTCTGTTAAATCAAACCTTAATATTAAGGATTTTATTGATGAAGATAACATTTTCTTTATAAATCATTAAAACCCATATCATGAACTTTTTTTCAAAAAACGGTTTTATGTTCTGGTTGCTGATGTTCCTTATAGGGATTAACGTTGCAGCACTTATTACACTTGTGGTAGTGTTTTCAAATAAGCCAACAACAATCCTAAAACCAACAACAGGGATTAAGGGAAATGCAATCAGCAAATCATTGTTGTTGACCCCGTCTCAATCGGCCAAAGAAGAAACTATCCTGGCCAATTATAAAAAAATAACAGAACCAATTATCGCTGAAATCAGGATAAAACGCATTCAACTTCTCGAAGAACTCGCCAGGGAGAAGCCTGATAAGACCGTTTTAAATAGTTACGTAGAGGAAATAACCTTATTGCAGAAACAAATGCAAAATGCTTCTGTAAATCAATACCTCGCTTTAAAGGAAATCTGTACCCCTGCCCAATGCCAAAAGCTTTCAACATTGTATTATGAATTATATGGTTGCCAGGGAAAAGAAAAAAATGAGGGGAAAGGTATGAAACGCCGATTCAGAGGGGGGCGGAGTCAATAAGGATGCGGGAGCATTTGAGACCTTTGAAAATTGACCAATACATTGAATTATATGAAACAGTTTTATTTTTCACTGATCGTTTTTTTATTAATCACGATCACCTCTGCAGGACAAGTTGGCATCAATACAGACAGTAGTGAGGCGGACCCGGCGGCCATATTGGATGTAAAATCAACCAATAAAGGATTTTTACCACCCCGAATGACTACTGAACAAATGAATTTGATTGTTTTGCCCCCCGATGGACTCATAGTATACAATATCACCATCAAGTCACTTTATTGGTATAATGGAACAACATGGAAACAGTTCAATGAAGAGTCAGATCCAATTTTCGGGGCATCTGCATCTGCAGGAATTACACCAACTTTGATAAACAATTGGAATACGGCCTATAACAATGCAGCAGCAAGTGTACATATTATTGGAGAAAGTTACGGTGGCGGGAAAGTGTTTTATGTATATGATGGCGGGAGGCATGGCCTGATAGCGTCAACTTCCGACCAGAGTGCCGGAATACAATGGTACAACGGCACAGAAAAATATACCGGCACCACGGGTGATGGATTGGGTGCAGGTGAGATGAATACGGCCATGATCGTTTCAGCACAAACAGGCGATAACCAAAATGATAATTTTGCTGCAAAGGTTTGTGCAGATTATTCAGTAACAGTTGGGGGCATTAATTATGGTGACTGGTATCTGCCATCAAAATACGAATTAAACTTACTATTTCTGCAAAAAGCTGCCGTTGGTACTTTTGCCAATGGCGACTACTGGAGTTCAACAGAGTTAAGTGCCTCGAATGCATGGACTCAGTATTTTTATGATGGTTTCCAGAGCGACTACGGTAAAAACGGAGCAGGCTATGTGCGTGCCATAAGGGCTTTTTAAAACTGATTATATTTCATCAAAACCGGTTATTGATCCTGCCCTGTAACAGATATATCAATTCCGTCAATCTTCACAAGTGATTTAAACAAGGATTGATCGGTTGTAAGTTTTTCCGTATTGCCATATACACACAATGCATTTTGTTGGAGCACATCCGCTACCATTTGTGCGAAACTGCGAATGTCATCTTGAGTAACAGCGAGTACAGCTGTGCGGTCATTTTGAACTTCTTCTGATGTTCTCCGGGAGAAGTACATACTAACGGCCTGGTCACCCTTTTGTGAGGGTGTGAGCGGCGAGTCCATCTCTGAAATGGTGCCGATGATATACCGTGTCATACTCTGCCGGTCGGCAGAAAAGGTGGTGAGATATCCGGGTGTGTTGTCAAAATTTTCGACCGTACTGCCCAGGTTCGGGTCGCGGTAAGAGTTGAAAGTGAAATTTCCGCCCGGAGAAATGCTGCTGAAGCCGCCATAAGCCCCGCCGATGACCCGGATACGGGTTTGCAGCCAGTCGGTCGACAAAACCTGGTTAAAAACCCGCATCCTTGCATCCCAGGAATAACCAAGTTTTTTGAAATTGTAGCCTTTCACCACATATTGCACATTGGAAGCCGCCATCAGCCCTTCATTCAGTAAATCGCGACTGAAATCCCAGGAATGATCTTCTTCGGTTCGCATTGGCAGCTGCCGTGCCAGAAAATTCAACCCGTTGGCAAAAGCAGTCTGGTCTTTCTTTTCACCGGTTACAGAGACTATCATATTATCCGAAGAAAAAAGCAACCTCGCAACTTTTTCCAGATTTGCGATGATTTCCTGTGAATTCGTATCGAAATTCTTCAGAAGGCTGGTAATAAACCAATGGTAGGAGAGTCCGCCGGTGAGTTCATTGAACATTCCCTGGTTGCTGATATAGGAGGAGAGGCGGCGGCTGGCGACATGATAACCGTTGCCTTTCATCTGGGCATCGACTTGTGACTGGTGACGGGCAATCACGGTTTTCAGCCGTTCCGGATCGTTGTAGATGGTGTGGTCAAGGATTTCCTCTCCCAGTTCAAAAAGCTTGCCCACCTTGTAATTCATGGCTTTGGAAGTAACCACAAATTTGGGCAGGATTTGGTTATCATCAGATTTGAACAGGTAGGTTCGGAGCGAAGTGAAAAACCCTCCGGTGTGAATATTCAAAGCCTTGTTGAGGTCGCCGAAGGAATAATTTTTAGTATTCATGCTGCCGATCACATGCGACAGCAGTGAGATATACGGAATCAATTCCTGTGGTATTCTTTGGAGACCGAAGAAGAGGTTCACATAAACCACGGCGTTGGTGAATTGTTCGTGTGCCAGCACAGGAATCCCGGAAATATTTTGTTCGCTCACAGTGTGAAAAACAGCTTTTGGATCAATGTCGCCGATTTCGAGCATGGGAATGGTGGCAAGTGCTTCAGGTGTATCTTCTCGTTGCTGGTAGGCGATGAGTTCCTCAGTCTCGCTGATCAATGTATCAATGGCTGCATCATCAAGCGTTGATTTATGCGTTGCAAGTTCCGCCTCCGTAATATCAATTTTTTCCTGCTCCAGACCGGTGGATGGCTCCAGCGTAAGAAACAAAGTGTGTGGATTATCAAGAAAGTATTTACGGATGATTGCTTCCAGGTAGTCGGTTGTAAGGGCCTTTTTCACTTCCGTCAGGATGGCATCATATTGCAAACCTGTCAGCGGGTCGTTGGCGAAAAACCAGCCAGGAAGGGCCATATTCATGTAAGTCAATCCTTTATGGGCATCATCGCCTTCACGAAGCCGGAATTCGATGCGGTTAAGCACCCCTTCAATTTCCTCTTTGTTGAGCCCGTCGGAAGCTGCTGTACGCAAGGTTTCCGTTACAATTTCCAGAAATTTTTGCTTGTCTCCGGGATTTGCATTGATTGCGGCAATCTGCACGGCATGTTGATGAAAATTGGAAGATGAGCCCGACACATCCTGTCCGATGCCTGCTTCACGCAGGGCCAGGCGTATGGGGGCAGATTCCTGGTTTACCAGGACCTCACACAGGATGTCCAAGGCCAGTGTAAGCGCCAGATCCGTGTTATGGCCGGCTACAAAGTTATAAGTGAGGAAAGTTTGGTTGGAGGTTTCCGATTCCGCCATCACGGGGTAATAAGATGTAACCTCCTTCATGCCTGAAAATGGTGGTTGATCTTCAATGGTGATCAGGTTTCCCGTTCTGGTATAATTGTCGAGGTAAGCCGAATTGAGATATGACAGCTCTTTTTCAATATCGGCGTTTCCGTAAAGAAAGATATAACTGTTTTCGGGGTGGTAATATTTTTGGTGAAATTCAATGAACGCCTCCCGTGTAAGGGTCGGAATGGCGGCAGGGGTTCCGCCCGACTCGAATCCATAAGCGTTGTCGGGGAAAAGATGTTTAAACACCTGGTACCACAGTTCGCGCTGCGGATTTGAGAATGATCCCTTCATTTCATTGTAAACCACACCGGTGTAATTCAGTGGTTCCTCTTTTCCGGTGAGTTCAAAATGCCAGCCCTCCTGTTTGAGGATGCGCGGATCATCATAAATCAACGGGTTGAAAACGGCATCAAGGTATACGTGCATGAGGTTAAAATAGTCCTTATCATTCATGCTGGCCACCGGGTACATGGTGTAATCCTTGGATGTAAAAGCATTGAGAAAAGTACTCAGCGAGCCTTTAAGCAACACATCGAACGGGCTTTTTACCGGGAAACTTTTTGATCCGTTGAGTACGGAATGTTCCATGATGTGAGGCGCGCCATTGTCAGACTCGGGAAAGGTTTTGAACCCGATGCTAAAGGTTTTGTTTGTGTCGTCAGAGATGATTTTCAGCACTCTTGCCCCGCTTTTTACATGATCAAAATGGAGGCAGTCAGCATTCAGTTCTTTGACGAAACGCTCTTCAATCAGCCTGAAACCATGATAAATATTGTTCTGAATATATGTAGTAGCCATAAGTAAATTCGATTTGGTGGCAAAGATAACGCAACATTATGTAAACAAATTTGGTGGCTTGAAAGCTTTTTTTGCAGGGTGGGATATTCGGGAAGTTTTTTTATATTTACACGATGAAAGGTCAGGGGTCGGATTTGAAATGTGACGGGTGACAGGTGACGGGTGACGGGTGACGCGTGACGCGTGACCGGGTAATAAAATGCTATATGAGAATAATTATTTTTTTATTTTGGCTGATGCCGGTGATGTTGCTGGCACAAACCACCATGCCACTCACCGGTGATAATTTTCCGGGTGCAACCGTTGGAAAGCCGGATACCTATAACCTCGAAACGTTACAAACGTATAATGAGGGAGCCGGCCTGTTCATCGATTTTGGGTTCAAATCGCTGATGGTGCAGGAAATCGTTTGGGAAGCAGCAAAAATCAAAGTGGAGATATATCAGATGAATACACCCGAGGCTGCTTTTGGCATCTATTCGCTCTCGGTCATCAAATGTTTACAGCGGGATACGCTGATTGCTTTCGATTGCAATGAGATTTATCAGTACCAGGCTGCTTATGGGAATTTGTACATTTCAATCACCAGTGAAACTGGTTCGGGGACAGCACGGGCGATGTACCTGCCGGTTGCAAGTGCCATCATGCAAAAAAACGCACAGCAAATTTTAGAATTGCCGGTTCCTTTCAACCAGCCATTGTTAAAAAAGGGAAGGAAAAACCTGGTTTACATTCAGGGATTGACCGGGTTGCAGAACAGCCTTTATCCATGGCAGGAGTTGTTCCTTGGTGTGCGGTTCAGCATGTATGCCATATTTTTGGCAAATCCTGATTCCGAGATATATTTTGCCCGTATACGGTTTGAGACCCCCGATGACCTGTCACGTTTTCTGGAGTTGGCCGGACTGATGCAGGGTGGGGTTCCGGTACCCAACAGCAATAACAACGACGGACTTTACCGCGAATACCAACAGGTGAAACAGGATGATCCCCTCACGGTTTATTTCCTGCAAAGTCAGGTGCCATGGCCGATCAGTTCGATCACTGCTCCATAGAAATACCGGAATTCGCGATTTCGTTATTTAATCAACGACAACCCTTCCATCGCCGAGGTATCCTTGGGTTTGTTCAGCAGTACCTTGTTAAACATGACCTGTGCTTCACGTAATTTGCCAAGTTTGAAATTTGTCCAGGCATACAGAATCATGGTGTCGTAATCAAACGGATAAAGATTGATCACCTTTTCCAGGTATTTTTCAGCTTTGGCATAATCTTTTCGGCCATAATAAATTGAACCCATACGGTAGTTTACTGTGGTATTCTGAGGATCGATGGTCAGAATTTCATTGTAACGTGCAACAACCTGGTCCCAGTTGCCGAGTGCTGAGGCAGGGTTGGCGAACCCTATTTTAGCTTCGATGGAGTAGGGCTTCAGCTTGATTGCTTTCTGGTAGTAGGCAGAAGATTCGGTAAAAAGTCCTCCCAGGTAGGTAAGCCATCCGAGCCGAAGGTTAATTTCATAAGAATCCTCCTGATAAATTGTTTTCATGGAAGCGATGGCATCGGCGAAATTCCCCCTTCCTTCATATTCCTGACTTTTCGCAAATTCAGCTTGAAGAGTGGCGTAGTTTGTTTGACTGAAAAGAGTCAGCGACCAAATCGAGAAAAGCAAAACAGCAAAATATTTGGTATTTGGGATTTGGTATTTGGGATTTGAGATTTGGGATTTGGGATTTGGGATTTGAGATTTGAGATTTGAGATTTTTTTTAAAATTTCCATGTGATTCCTCCGATTATGGTGTTTGTGTTGTATGGGTTGTTTTTTGTTTGTTGTATTTCTTTGATGGTTTTCGTGTCGGGATCCTGCGTTTTGATGTAATAAATTTGCTGGCTCTCTTTTCGGAAATACTGGTAAATGAGCGATAATTGCAGGTGCTTGCCCACAAGAAATGTCAGGGTGGCACCACCACGATAATCGATGATGTCGCTGTTGTTATAAACGATTGAACCGTTGAAAATATTGGCATTGGTAAAATCGCCATAATAAAAATTTGCCTCGCCCCACATCCACGGGGTGAATTTTGCTCCCACTACCTGGCTGATCAACAACCGCTTATCCTTTCTTTGAAAAAAGCCTGTGGCAGAGGTGGTGCCGTATAAATTCAGGTTCCCCAAAGGGAAGTAGGTCAGAGACAGGCCAACCTGTTTTTGTGTTTTACCATTCAGGTTTGACCAGCTGACCGATATGCCGGCTTTGAAAATGCCGATACTTTTTGTAACCTGAAGGGCAGCCACGTAGTTGTTGAATGATGTATCATTCTGCTGGAATGAATAGTTTAAACGCGAATATGGGTAGGTATAAAGCGTGCTGTCAAAAGAGGTATAATACCAGGGATAATCCACTGAATCAAACCGGTAGCTTGTATTAATCACAGTAGAGGCCACATGGACCAGGTGAAATGCAGGTGAGATTGTAAAACCTGCTCCTGCCACCAACGAAGCGCCTATATGGATTTCATGCTGGGTGGTTTTGTATTTGAAGGAGGTGTCATATACCACCCATGGATCAGGGTTTGCGTAATTATACAATTTGCCCCCCGAAATATCTGTGATGCTTATAAGTTGATGCTCACTCCGTGCATACTGAATGTATTTCGTTTTGTCGAACCTGAGGTAATTATATGCCAGTATTAATCCGATCCTTTTCGAAACCCTTAGTTTCAATCCCAGGTTGCTGTAAAAACTGTTGCCATATAAATCCTGTTCCCCGTAAATGCTGTCGTTCTCCATGAGCGTGGAAAGGTTTGTCGGAGATTTGTCGCTGCTGAGGGTGTAGCCTCCTTCGATGTGGATCTCAGCCCCGGCCTTCAGGCTGGGGCTGTGGGTAGTGGTGGGGGAGGAAGGGGTGGTGGTGAGGCCGATTAGTCCGGCCTCCTCAACCCTTCCCGAATAAAGGTAGGCGTAGTAGAGATAGTTGGCAATGATCGGGTCTTCCGAATTGAACTGCCGCGCTTTTTTCAGATGAACGGTAGCGGGAAAATATTGGGTTTTCTCATAATATGAAATGCCCATCCTGACCCGCAGATAGTAATAGTCAATGTCCTGTCGAAGGGCCTGCTTACCGATCATGATCACGCTGTCCCATTTTTTCTCCTGGTAACAACGATAGGTAATTATATCTACCGTTTTGAAATCGAGTTTAATGGCGGCGGCCAACGATGTTGTGCCCATCAGCACTGACAGGATTATGAGAGAGATCAGATTGCTTTTCATCGTCCGCTTACGAGTTTAACATGGGTCACTTTTTCATATTCACGAATGATGAACCGCTCCAGGCCATGAACCCCCACATAAAGTTCGCATTCCATTTTCTTTATTTCCTGTTTGCCGATTTTTGCCGAAACCTCTGACCTCAGACGTATGCTTGTCTGCATAAGTGCATCATCCATGCCGAGGTACCGGAGATTGTATTCAGTGCGGGTGAAAATGACGAAAGGTGCCACAAAATCCTGCATAACTTCCACAAGCCGGTTGTTAAAAGTATTCACGGGGTATTGGTCTTTAACAAGGAGATTCCGGTAATAGCCCATCATCACTTTGTAGGCTCCCAGAAAAAATTTAAAAAGCAGCGATGACCTGTCACCTTCGAAATGGGTGAAATAGTGAATGTCGCCATCGTTGCGGAACCATGCTTTTGATTTGGTTTTCTCACAATAGAGATAAGTCAGGTTGATCGCATCAACAAAAACTTCCCAGTCAACCTGGTATTCCTGGCCATTGTCGGGAGTGACGATAAATTGGAACTCCTGGCCCGGGATAAAATGAAAAGCCTTTTCGAGTGAAGCATTTTTACCGATGTTTGAAACCACTACATTATTTTCAGGAATGTCGTATGATTTCAACTCGAAAACCCCGCTTTTATGTCTGATGTAATGGCTGATGGGATAATCAAGGGTACGCGAACCAATGTAAGGAGTGCCCTGGATCTGAAAATGAATGTGGGGTACCGGCGAACGTCCTGAATTTCCGCAAAGGGCTATCACCTGGCCTTTTTTCACTGTATCACCGGCAGCCACCTTGAAACTTCCTTTTTTCAGGTGTGATAATTTGGTGTAAAGCTGGTCGGCATGTCGCAGAATAATGGTATTTCCCCAGTTATGTTCCAGGTCAACGTTTCCGATATCATTCTCTTCCACTTCATCCACCACTTCTTCTACATATCCGTCGGCTGGCGCGATAACCGGTTTGCTGTAGGCATAATAATCATCGCGGCTGCTTCCATCACCGGAATAGGTGAGCCCATCATCGTCCATTACTTCAAAATCCCAGGCATGCCGCCAGTCGCCTTTGTGTGTGAATTTACCGTTATGGCTTTGTGTGATTTTCCATTCGCCCCAAAATGGCAAAATAAACGGAAAATAGAGCGATTTACCAAAACGCGCCTTGTAGTTTACATGGGCATACAGGTTTTTCTCGGGAGAAAATTGCTGATAGGCCACCAGCTCCGGTTTGTCGAAAAAGCGTTCGCGAAACTTGAGGGCATAAAGGAATATCAGCACTACCAGGTTGAATGGCAGCGAATAGACCGACAGTTGGAAAATCGTAAATATTGCCTGGGTACTCGTCAGGAAAATCGATATAAGTGGTGTAAGCAGGATGACCCAAAGAAATGACCACCTCGAAGGAATGATAAAAAATCCGCCAACCGCGATCGAAGTGAGAATGAAATTGAACCCGATGAAACTGTAGCTGAGTTCATGAATATCGGCACCGATGAAATTGTAATAGGCATAGGCTGAAAAGAAACCCACCAGTGAAAGGATGAAGGCAATACGCGAATAAAAAATCAAACCAACCGCAATGAGGATTCCGGCAAACAAATGGTATTGAAAAAAAATAGCACCCAAGGAGGTGAAGTAAAGCCTTACCGGTTCAGGGATCCCAAGGTTGGTAAGCCAATTGTAGGAGGTAACCATCCGTTGTCCGCCAAGCTGAAACATTTCATTGGTCATGTAAATGCCCCGTTCGCTGACATGCAACGCGGTAAACTGCCGTGTGGCAAGGCTTACAAGCCAGGTCCCCAATAAAAATGAGAGGCTCAGAAAGGGCAATCCATACTTTCCGACTACTCCTTCGAGCATGAGTGTAAGAAAAAGTGTGAGAAGTGAGGCAAATCCAAGAACGATGAAAAATTCTGTTCCGGGCTGAAAATAGACCCCAAGGCCCAGCCCCACCAAAAGGCTGTTGAATCCGTAATAACCTTTTTTGATGTTGATGCGGTTGAACCCGATGAGAAAAGCCAGGATGTTGGTGACCATTACCGCAATCACACCGCTTACCCCTGCCCAGAAATCGAAAAACGACACCACGATCAGAATCAGCGAAAACACCCTGCTGTTTGAAAAGAATATCTGGGTATAGCTGTTCAGCACGCTCGACAGGAACGAGGGGAAGGTGTTTGACAGGCTTTTATAGGTCAATGGGGTTGGCAATTGAGATTTACGATTTACGATTTACGATTTACGATTTGCGATTTACGATTTGCGATTTGCGAATACCAAGATGGGAAGGTATCAGCTCCATGCTGTTCATGTTATCGAGGGTTTCCCTGAGTCTGATCACATGCGGTTTTTCGTCCGTATCAATCAGTACAACATGCGGCCTGAGTGAAATAAACTGCATCCACTGGGTCATATTGTATGCGCCTACACTGTGAATCACCACATGATCTCCACGGTTGAGCAGTGGCAAACTGGTGCTTTCACGTATCACATCGATGTTCATGCATAACGGGCCATACACGCAGGTATCTTCCGAATATTGTGTGAACGACTGTGCCGGCGTGATTTTGTGGTCATACCAGAAGGAGGTGAACAGGATATTAACGCCAATATCGAGGATGGTATTGCGCCGGCCGGTGCTGGAGCGCTTGTTCGAAATAACCGATCCGAGGAGGTAGCCGGCTTCATCAATCAATGCGCGCCCGGTTTCAAGGATGAGCAGTGGGAGTTTGTCCTGCTTGAAGTTGCTGTTGAGCAGGGCCGTGGAAATGGCTTCAGCAAAGTCATCGAAAGTAGGGTTGGTGTCGGTACCCGGAAGGTAAGAGCCTTTCAACGTGTTTTTTGAGGCAAATCCTCCACCCAGGTCAATGTATTTTATTTCGTGTTTGAATTTCTGTTCCACCGATAGGGCGAGTTCAGCAAGTTTTGAGGCGGCAACGCCATAAGCAAATGGCGACAACATGAAGGTACCGATGTGACAATGAAGCCCGACAAGTTCCATTTTGCCAGAATGCATGATTTTATTGATGGCATCCCATGCCTGTCCGTTCTCATAATTGAACCCGAAACGGTCCCACATAGGATATACACCTGTATCCATGTTTACCCTGATGGCAACCCGCGGGCGTAATTTTAATTTTTCGGCCAGTTCGGTAATGGTATAAAGCTCATCCAGGTGATCGATGTGGATGAGTGAGTCGTTCATAATCGCCTTTGTCAGATCTTCTTCGCTTTTTTCAGGTCCGTTGAAGATGATTTTTTTACCATCAACCCCCAAACTGATGGCCTTGTCGTATTCAAACCCTGATACCACCTCTGCCCACGATCCCTCCTGATGAAAGATGCTGCAAACGGCATTGAGGTAATTGGTTTTGTACGACCAGGCAAATTGCACTTTCGGATAGCGAGTATCAAAAGCCTTCTTCGCCTTTTTAATCGTGTTGCGGATTGTTTTCTCGGAGATCACGAACAATGGCGTCCCATATTCTTTGATCAGCGATTTCACAGATACACCGTCAATGTGGGTCATTGGTACATACTCAGTCCTGGTTCCGAATTTATTCGGCATTCCGGTTTCAAGCTTCTTAATCACCGGGCGTTCATATCTTATTTTGCTCATTTTTTCGGTTATATTTTATAGGTTATTGGTATTCAGGGTCACAGGGTCACAGGGTCACAGGGTCACAGGGTCACAGGGTCACAGGGTCACAAGGTATTTTAATTGATTTGTCCTGCATTGCCTTTCCTGTCTTCATTGTTTTCATTGTTTTCATTGTCTGCATTGCTTTCATTGTCTGCATTGCTTTCATTGTCTGCATTGCTTTCATTGTCTTCATTGCTTTCATTGTCTGCATTGTCTTCATTGTTTGCATTACCTTCATTTTTTTACAGTTCCCCATAAATGCTGATCTGCTCAAACTCTTCCCTGTCCACAATCATATCCCAGGAATAGCGGATGAACATCTTGCCAACGGCGTAGGTTGTAAAAGGGGTTACCTTTTCGCCCATGGCCAGGTTAACCAGCGCTTCAGGAATATTTTGCCCAACGCCAACTGCCAGATAAATCCATGCCGGCAAACGGGGGTTTATTTCGAGCAGGTAGAGCTCGCCATCCTTGTTTTTCATCAGTTCAAGCTCAAAACCGCCACGCCATTTGGTATTCCGAAGAAATTTACGGGTCATGTCGAGCATTTTTTCATCGGAAATGGTGATGCCTCCCCACGCCTTTCCTTTATCGGTGATATACTGCTTGCGCATCGGAACTGCCCCGATGGTATTGCCTTTCCCATCGCCCAAACCGGTTACGTTGAATTCGGTGCCATGGATGAACTCCTGGATGATGATGGGAAGTCCCCATTTGGCGCTGATTTTGTTGAAGTAACTCTTTACCTGCTCAATGCTGTAGGCAATGGAGGCATCGTAAAATTTCCCCTTCACGAGCATGGGAAAAGAAAATTCTGATGGAAGACTGTGCACCGTATTCAGGTCATAAAGCACTTTACTTCTGGGAACACTGATGCCGTATTTTTTTCCAAAATCGTTGAGGTTTACCTTGTGCCGCTCCTCGAACTGGTGCATTGTTGGCAGGAACATGTGAATGCCCATGGCTTTGAGCTTCGGCTCCAGTTTAATAAATGGATAAAGTTCCGCATCGAAATTTGGGATGATGACATCAAGTTTTTCCTTTTCCTGGATATATTCCAGCCTGGCCAGCAGAGTGTCGATTCCCGCTGTCGGATAGGGGATAGAGTAGGTCCGGTCAACGATATCGTGCATGTAAATACCGGGCTCAAGCGATTCGTAGGAGAGCCCGATGATGCACACGTCAAAGGATGTCGCCTCACGCAATGCCCTGATCACCGAAACCCCGGGTCCCGGCGAATCGATGGCATTCAGGCCTGTGACGCCGATGTTAAGCTTTCGTTTCTTCATTTGTTTCGAGAAGGTTGTGATGGTATAGGATGCCAATAAAGTCATAGTAATCTTTCTCGAAGGTGGCCATGTCGGTCGAATATTTATCGAGAATGGCGTTACTGATCTGTTCCGGGTTGTTCTCGTCCCTGATCAGGTTGAGGATCTCAACACCGATGGGGTTCACCGTGAAGGATTCGCCGGTTACCGGGTTGAACAGCAGCCCGGCTTCGCTCACAGCAACATTTTTTCGTAGTTTCATGGGTTATCTTTTTATTGGGTATATTTCCAGTCTGCAATAATACAACATAGCAGCAGTCCGGATGTTACAAAATTTTAGGAACGATGTATAAAATTTTATGATCGGTTCAATTTTAAAATATTCAGTCAGCAGAAATTATTTTATCGAGACCTGAGCGGCTGACTGGCGGAGCCACCTTATACTCGGTTACAGAAATGCCTGTAACTGATTTGAATTGTGTTGACAGGTACTGAACACTGCTGTATCCCATCATATAGGCGATTTCACTGAGTGTAAGTTCCCCGTATTCGATCAACTCTTTGACTTTCTCTATTTTATGGAGGATAGTAAATTTTTCCAGTGTGGTGTTTTCATGTTTTGAGAAAAGCGATGAAATGTAAGGGTATGACATCCCAAAACGCTCAACCAGGTAGTCGGAGTTGCGCACCATGGCATTATAGGTAGAATTGTGTACCAGGTCGATCACTGCCTGTTTGATCTGTTCCACCAGCATTTTTTCCTTATCTGTGATAATTTCAAACCCATATCCTTCCAGTATCGCTTCAATTTTTTTCCAGGTAATCTTTTCCTGGTTGGCAGTAAGGACAATAGTTCCCAGTTTTATGTCAATAATTTCAATGCCATCCACAGAGAATTCTTTGCGCAGCAAATGGATACAACAGCTGCTGGTCATGTTTTTTACATGAATGGTCCTGGATGGAAATGCTTTTTTTTTCTTCATCTGGATGGATCAAACGAGATCATAACGGTACGAATCCTGGCGGATAAAGATAAACAATAAAACGGTAAAGGCCCACAGGGATGAACCACCATAACTAACATAAGGTAATGGAATACCTATCACAGGCATCAGACCGAGGGTCATCCCGATATTGATGGCAAAGTGAAAGAAAAGGATGGAGGCCACGCCATACCCGTAAAACCGGCTGAACCGCGAACGTTGTCGTTCGGCCATAAGGATAATGCGGATAAAAAGACCCAAGTACAAGAGCACTAACACGGAAGAACCCAAAAACCCCCATTCTTCGCCAATGGTACAGAAAATAAAATCGGTACTTTGTTCCGGTACGAAGTTGTATTTTGTTTGCGTGCCTTGTAAGAAGCCTTTTCCGAAAAACTTTCCTGATCCGATGGCGATCAGTGATTGATTGACATTGTATCCAGCCCCCTTCAGATCAACATCCTGCCCCAGCAACACATGGATACGGTTGCGCTGGTGAGGCTCAAGAATTTTGTTCACACTGTAATCCACGGAAAAAACAAACCCCACCGAACCCAGAAATATCGCAGTTATGAGTGCAATGGTTCGTAATTTCCGGTTGCTGAAAAAATAAAAACCACCGGCAACAAGGAGTAAAATCGCCACCAGGATGAGTTTAGTAATTGCCAGTGCCAGGACACCAAGTACAGGCAGTACAATGAAGGCCAGGGGAATGAACCCGGTAAGCCCGGCACGATACAGTACGATTACCAGGGCCAGGAAAACGATGGCCGACCCGGTATCGTGCTGCAGCAATACAACCAGGGCCGGAACGAGAATAATGGCTGACGCCATTAACAAACTACGGAACCTGGCTATATTCACATCCAGGGTGCCCAGATACTTCGCCAGGGCAAGTGCGGTGGCCATCTTGGCAAATTCGGCAGGCTGAATACCAAAACCACCAATGGCAAACCAACCCTTCGACCCTGCCACCTCACGCCCGGAAAAGATCACAATTACCAGCATAAACAGGAAAAACCCATAAATGAACCACGCAAATTGAGAAAAAAACTTTGGGTCAATGATCAATATTCCCAGGGCCAGCATGATTGCTGCAAGGATAAAAATCATCTGCTTGCCGTATTTTTGCGTCAGGTCCACAATGTGGTTGTGGGTCTCATTGTAAACCGCTGCATAAATATTCAGCCAGCCTATGAAGACCAAAACCAGGTAGAGCCCAACCACCACCCAGTCAATCCGGTAGAATATTCCCTTGTCCTCTCTCACTTTCAGGTTGTTTTCCGTTTATCAGGTTTCCGTTGATCATGCGGTCTTCCAGGTCTTTCCGCCTGACTTCCCGGTTCAGGTATTTTTCAATCATCAGACTTGCGATCGGGGCGGCCCACGCTGCACCATAGCCGGCATTTTCCACAACCACCGAAATGGCAATTTTTGTATTCTGCACAGGGGCAAAGGCAATGAAGATTGAATGATTTTTCCCGTGCGGGTTTTGGGCTGTGCCGGTTTTCCCGCCCATGGTGATGCTGTCGATTTTGGCAATGGTCCCGGTGCCGCTGGTTATCACATTTGCCATCCCTTCGATCACCACATCGAAGTAACGCTGATCCACCAGCACCTGATGTTTTGTTGTGTAAGCTTCATTCAGACTGTCTTTTCGCCCGATGGCCCGGATGATATGTGGGGTGTAGAACCATCCACGGTTCGAGATAAGTGCAGCCTGATTTGCCAGCTGCATGGGGGTGATGCCGATCTCTCCCTGGCCAATACCCAATGAAATGATGGTCATCGAACGCCAGCGGTTCTTTCCGTGATATTTATCGTAGTAGGCGGGTGTGGGGATGTTCCCGTTAGTTTCGCCAGGGATGTCGATACCTAGCTTTTTCCCGAAACCGAAACTCATCACCTCTTTACGCCAGCTTTCATAGGCCTGGCGGGTATTGAGATATGTTTTCTTATCGATGATCGATTTAAAAACCCGGCAGAAATAGGTGTTGCACGAAATCTGAATAGCACCGATAAGGTCAGTCGGCGAGGGATGGGGGTGGCATCCCACTTTTTTCCCGTTGCCCAATGGAAAACCTCCGGGACATCCATAGCGGGTATCGGGAAAAAGAACTCCTTCCTGCTGGCCTACCAGAGCGTCTACCAGTTTGAAGGTTGATCCCGGGGGGTACATGGCCATCAGCGCCCGGTTAAACAGGGGAACGTATACGGTATCCTGAAGCAGTTTTGTGTAATTTTTTTTCCTGATGTTTCCTGCCAGCAGGTTAGGATCATACGATGGACTTGTAACCACACACAATATCTCACCGGTTTGCGGTTCAATCGCCACGATACTACCTTTTTTGTTGGTCATAAGCAACTCACCATATTCCTGTAACTCAGCATCGAGCGATGAATAAAGGTCGGTGCCTGCAACTGAGGTGGTGTCGTACTTCCCTTCACGAAAACTACCCTTATCCCGGTTGAGTACATCAAATACACGAATCTTCATTCCCTTCTTCCCGCGAAGGATCTCCTCGTATGATTTCTCAATGCCGCTGATACCGATGTAGTCGCCCGACCGGTAATAGGGATTCTTCTCGATTACATCGGGACCGGCTTCCCCGATGTACCCGAAAGAATGGGCCGCAACAGGATAGGTGTATTTTCGCAATGTCCGGGGCTGTACATAAAAGCCGGGAAAAAGAAAGAGCTTCTCTTCAAGAAACCCGTAACTGTCGCGGGTAATCTGGGCTTCAAAAATGGAAGGGCGGTAAGGGGAATAATTTCTGGCCTTCTGTAAACGGCTGATAAACTCCGCTTTGTCGATTCCGATCAGGTGACATAGCGTCAGGGTATCCGGGTTTTTCACCTGTCGTGGAATGACCATCAGATCGTACGCCGCTTCATTGTAAACAAGCAGTTTGCCGTTGCGGTCAAAAACCAATCCGCGGGCAGGGTATTGGGTTACATAACGAAGCACATTGTTGTTGGCCGACAAAATGTATTTATCTACCATGATCTGCACGTAGAATAGCCGTGCAAGGTAGAATAGGCCGATTAGCAGGAAAAACCCGATGATGATGAATTTCCGGTCAGCGTAAATTCGCTCCATTTAACCGTCAGCGACTCTTCAGGATGATGGGTGGGGTGGAATCTACATTGCTTTTGTTCAATGCCCGGTCGTAAATAAAGAATTTGAATTTAACAGTGTCGTGCAAAGGCATTGGATTCAGCATCAGCGTATCAACAATGATTCCCTTGATCGCCTTGTTGGGATCGTCGGGGGTGAGATAGGGGATGCGTGCATTAAAAGGAGGATCAAGTTCAACTTTTACGAAAGTACCATTTTGTTTCTCATAATAGTCAATAATATAATTGTAATAATAGATGCTGCCGGTATCGAAAGGAGGTTCTTTTTGATCGGGGCGTAACCCGATGTCACCGTTACCATCTCTGAAAGAAATGGTAAGAATTCCACGCCTGGCATACATTCCCGAATCAAACTGTGTGGTAAAACCCTGGAATGCAATTTCAGGGATATCAGGATATGACTCTTTTTTCATGCACGATGAAAGCAGAAGCCCGCCTGCAATCATTGCAGCAATGAAGCTAGCGTTAAAACCATGAAGGAGGCGATAAAACATCATGACAGGGTCGGGGTTAATTCAGTACCTTTGCGGCGGTAAAAGTACAAAAAAAAGTTGAAGGGTGAACGGGTAAACTGGTGAACGGGGTTGGCTTTGTTTGAGGGTGATTTGTAATTTAGCGTTTTTTTTATGACATCAAGGGAGAAAATATTTGAGATATCGTCGGAATCTCAGTTCAGGGCTTTGGCTTTGGAGCAGTTTCGTTATCAATACACACAAAATACGGTATACCATGATTATGTGGATGCCCGGAAAATTCGTGCTGAAAAAGTTTCGGAAGTAGAGGATATTCCTTTCCTTCCGATCGAATTCTTTAAAACCCATGAAGTGGTATGCGGAAAAATTCCTCCCCAGGCCATTTTCAGGAGCAGTGGTACCACTGGGATGGTACGAAGCCGACATCTGGTCACCGACCTTGCAGGCTACCGGCACTCCTTTGTCAAAGGATTTGAGCGGTGTTACGGGGATCCTCAGCATATCCAATTCCTGGCACTCACGCCTACACCCGAGCAGGCACCCGATTCGTCACTTGTCTACATGATTCAGCAACTGATGGATTTAAGCAGCAGTCCTGAGAATGGGTTTTTCCTTGCCAGCCATTCTGGTTTAAGCGCCCGTTTACGTCAAAGGCGCGCACGGAACAAGAAAGTGGTGCTAATCGGCTTAACCTACGCCCTCGTTGATTTTGCCACCCAGTACCCCGGCGATTACACTCCGCTCATCGTGATCGAAACCGGCGGGATGAAAGGACACCGCACAGAAATAACCAGGGAAGAGTTGCACTCATTGTTGTGTCCCGCTTTCGGGGTGGAACAAATCCATTCGGAATATGGTATGACGGAACTGTTATCTCAGGCATGGTCCCTTGGTGAAGGTCGATTCAATACCCCTCCCTGGATGAAGGTGATGATCCGTGATACCAATGATCCGTTGAGCTATGTCGGTCCGGGAGAAACTGGAGGCATCAACATCATCGATCTGGCTAACCGGGATTCATGTAGTTTTATTGCCACCCAGGATATTGGCAGGATGCACTACGACGGTCAATTTGAAGTGCTTGGCCGGTTTGAAGCTGCTGAAGCCAGGGGGTGTAACCAGATGGTTTAATTTACGATTTACGATTTACGATTTGCAAATGGTGAATTTTCAGCAAAATAATCCCCTCCATGGAATAACACTTGAGATGACTTTGAACCATTTGCTGACGCTTTACCGATGGGAGGATTTATACAAAATCATCCGGATCAATTGTTTTCTTGAAAACCCCAGTGTAAAATCAAGTTTGACTTTCTTACGGAAAACACCCTGGGCAAGAAAAAAGGTAGAGGAATTATATCTTAAATCATTGATTTGCTAAAAACACATCCGAAATTATATAAAAACTGAAGCATGATGAAAAGCAGCAGATGGTCATGGGAACATATTAAACCGGCTTTTAACTTTACAGTACTGGTTGCTTCGCTTGGTTATTTCGTTGACATGTACGACCTTGTGTTGTATGGCATTGTGCGCATTCCAAGTTTGACCTCCCTCGGGATCACAGGTGATGAGCTGGTCACCAAAGGAATGTTCCTGCTCAATATGCAAATGATCGGCATGTTGATCGGGGGAATCATCTGGGGGATTCTGGGTGATAAAAAGGGCAGGCTCTCTGTGCTGTTCGGCTCTATCGCCCTCTATTCCATCGCCAACATTGCCAATGCTTTCGTTACCACTGTACCTGCGTATGCTTTTGCAAGGTTTTTCGCCGGGGTTGGACTGGCAGGCGAGTTGGGCGCTGCGATCACACTGGTAAGCGAGATCATGAAAAAGGAATCACGCGGATATGGTACCACCATCGTGGCCTCGGTCGGAATTCTTGGATCGGTGACCGCAGGCCTTGTGGGTGATTATTTCACCTGGCAATGGGCCTATATTTTCGGAGGCCTGCTTGGACTGGTCCTTTTGGTGCTGAGAGCTAAAATGCTCGAATCGGGAATGTTCACCTCATTGCAATCCAATAAGGCTGTAAAAAAAGGCGACTTTTTCAGTCTCTTTACCAATCGGAAACGTTTTTTCAAATACCTTCAATGTATTCTGATCGGACTTCCAATGTGGTTCGTTGTAGGAATACTGATCATGCTCTCCCCGGAATTTGCCGTGAAACTGGGTGTTACAGGAAGTGTTTCTGCAGGGAAATCAATTATGTACTGTTATTCAGGACTGGTGCTTGGCGATCTGCTGAGTGGTTTTTCAAGCCAGTTTTTTCGATCAAGAAAGCGGATCGTACTGATTTTTCTCATGCTGGCCTCCGCACTGATCATCGTTTATCTGAATTCATACCACCTCCCGCTGAACCTTTTTTATGCCCTCGTTTTTGTTATGGGGATCAGCATCGGCTATTGGGCTGTATTTGTAACCATTGCTTCAGAACAGTTTGGTACGAACCTTCGGGCTACGGTTACAACCACCGTCCCGAATTTTGTGAGAGGCGGCGTGGTGCTCATTACGCTTTCATTTGATGCGCTCAAGAGCTCTTTTGGCCTAGAAGGTGCTGCCGCTATTGTAGGGTTTATCACCATCGCCCTTGCGTTGGTATCCTTGTTTTATATGGAAGAGACTTATAACAAAGAGCTGAATTATCTGGAGGAAAATTAGGTTGATTACCATGTGGAAAAGCATTTTGAGGCAGAATTCCCTGAAATATTTCATTTATTTCATTCCTGTCGGATTGCTTTTCTTCCACGCATGCCTGTCCGAACAGGAAAAAAATCCACGGAATGTAAGTGTTCAGTCAGGTGTAACAGACTCTGTTCATAAACTTTTATCAAGGCTATACGCCGAATCACCCGATTCGGCCATCACCGTCAGTAACAAGTATATTCTGCAGCTTGATTCAATGAAGGCCTACAGCGACCTCATCGATATGTATATGTATCTTACAGAACTTTACCAGTACCGCCGCGACAACAACCTTTATGCATGCACCAATCTCATCAATGCCCTGCGGCTGATCGCTGCCCACCCGGAAATCAAAGATCTGGATCCATATTATTTTATTGATATAGGCAACATTTTTTACCGTTACGGACTTTACAATCATGCCAAAACGGCCTACTGGGAGGCGTACGGCATTGCCAGTGAAACGAATTTATCGCATCCTGCTGCCGTGGCCTTACAGAATATTGCCCTGGGTTTCCAAATGCAAAATCAATATGACTCGGCGCTGTACTATTTTGAAAGAGCCGCTAAATGCCTTTATGGTGTAAATAATCTCCAGATGGCCCAGAATTATTTATATTTATGTTCCCTTGAACTTGAAGCCGGAAAAACAGATTCCATCCGTTCCTGGTTCGCAAATGCCCGGTCATTGCTGGATTACAACGAAAAATTACTGGACGAGTCCGATGCAGCCTGCTATTTTAAGGACAGCCTGCTTATCCGGGAGATGCGTGCACGAAACTTCATTTCTATGGCCGGATTTTACGACAAGGCCGTGATGGAGAACGACAGCAGCAGCTATTTTCTACACCTTGCCTTGCTGAATGCCAGCCAGGCAGGATCCCAAAAACTGATTTCGGATATCTTCTTTGATCTTGCCCGGCAATGTGCCACACACGGGGATCCCGGGCAGTCTGTGGCTTTGGCAGATTCGGCTTTGAAATATTCATCCCAGGTTAGAGATTACAGCAAAATGATCCGGTACAGCGAATTTATATCCAAAGAATATATATTGTATAAAAACCCGGCGAAGGCGCGGGAATATCGTATGAAGGCACAAATGTTTGCCGACAGCCTTCTGAGGGAAAAGCAGTCAGACCAGTTCACGGATGAAAAGGTGGAACTAATGTACCAGAGCATGGATATCTCACTTCAGAATGTTAAAAAGACCAGAGAGGCCTATGCCGATAAAATACGTCAGCAAAACATCATTATATGGCTCATCCTCCTGGTGGCCGCCATTATCATCCTTTCACTGCTTGCAGAGTTGCTTCTTTTCAGAAAACTCAGGAATACGAGGAGGCAGCTGGCTCAACGAACGTATGAGATGATTGAAGTGGAGGAGTTTTCCATCCAGAAAAAAACACCCAAACTGGAAGCCGACACGGCCATACAGCTAAAAGAGAGGCTCGAAGAGATGATGCGTACCGAAAAGCCCTATCGCAATGCCGATCTCAAGCTGAACGACCTGGCCACGATGCTGGAGACCAACTATACTTATCTATCCCAGCTCATCAACCAGCAATATGGCCTGCATTATAACGATTATATTAACAATATGCGGGTGAAAGAAGCCTGCCATCTGATGACCGGACGAAAAGATAAAAACCTAACGATCGACATGATCGCATCACAGGTCGGCTTCAGTACAAAATCAACCTTTTATGTCGCCTTTAAAAAGTTCACCGGGGTAAGCCCTGCATTATATATAAAGATGTACGGCTCCATTCTCCCACCAGCCTGACCAGCTAAAAAAAACCAACCGTGCATATTTAAGTCCTTTTTTACTTAGGGTCTGCTGAGAAACTCAAGCCGCCCATCTTGGTTTAACTTGCCGGGATTGCCATATCTCCGGCCTCAAAATAATTTGGCAGCATTTACCGTCAGCAAATCGGTTTAACATCATTTCTGGCGACCATGCTGAAAAACTAACAGCCATCTTTCCAACAAGGCATGGGATGCCCACCCCGGCCAATTTGACCAGGTTGAGCACCAATATGATGCAGGCAATCCACGTTTCGCTTGTTCCTTGGAGCCTGGCTTTGATACGGTCTAAACCGTATCCTGTTTTAGCCTGCCCGAACTTGCCTTCGATCGGATTGCGCTCCCCCGGACTTAAGTGAACTTTCACTGCCGAAGGCCTGCCAAGCGGCTTAGCCAAGAGTTTGATTCCTTTCTCCTTCAATGAAGCACGGTTGGCACGGGTGCAGTAGATTTGGTCGGCAAGTAGTTCACGCGGATAAAATCCGAACCGCCTGCGGTATTTCTCCACATATTCCATCATGTGGTTCCCTTCGTTAAACGCATCCCAACTTAGCTCATCAAGAAAGGATATGCCATCAATCACAGAGACGTGGATTTTAGCACCAAACTCAACCTT
>CAIQUS010000107.1 GCA_903875045.1 uncultured Bacteroidales bacterium | reverse complement strand
TCAATAAAATCAACTATCTTACAAACAATCAATCAACAAAATACGGTTGATATCGTCTAGATGGCGAATAAAAACAGGACAACAAGCCTGAAAATTGTTAATAACCCTTGGATTTAAAAAACAGGGGGTGAATAGTTACTAATTATTTAATAAAAACTTTCCCTGAGTAAACCTGATCGCCGGTTAGCACCTTTACCAGGTAATACCCGGTAGCCCCGCTGAGGCTGATCATTGTCAGCGGATTTTCGCTGAGTGGCCGTTGCATCACCGGCTGGCCGATCATGTTATAAACCGTTACCCCGCCTTTCATAACACTTCCCGATTTATTGGCAATGTAAATTGTACGGCCTGAAGCATAAACAGTAACAGGCTGTTCTTTCGCATTTTCACTGATGCTGAACGCGCCGCCAAAGTGGACGAGGAAACGGGCGCCATCATCGGTTTTGGCGGAGGAAAAGGTGTAAACCGGGTTTTGCATGAGATTTTGCGTGGCGTTCAGTTTTACATCTTCGAGCGTAATCGCCGTGGAGGAGGTAAACGATTCCATCTGGCTGGCAGTGAGCGTGTAATTGCCATCTGCACCTGCTTTAAAACTCATCGGGATGGTAATCGCTTCGGGTTCTCCCCGGAAATCAATGGAATAATTGCCATCCGGTTTCACAGTGTAGAGACTGGGCGCAGTTTCATAAAAACTGAACATCTTTTCGGCGCCGCCATCGGCATTCTGGTGTCCGAATTCAATAATGATTTCATCGGAATATGTATTTGCGTTGCCCGTAACCTTCACGCGGAGAACATTTGCAATTGCTTCGGTTGATTTAAGCCATGCCTGGGCATTGTGGACCCTTATACCATCAGCCATGCCTATTGTGCCGGCTGATGCGGCTTTCACCATAAATCCCTGGCCAACCGGAATATACTGCGTCACCCCGTTTGTTCCGCTTCCGCTTGATCCTGCACTGTTGAAAACGCCATAATTGCCGGTGCTCAAAGCATCGTTCCAGATGCTCATAACGTAACCGCCGCCGCTGGCAACCAGGTTAGTTCTGTTCCATCCGCCTGCAGATTTCCAGTCGATGGCCGAAGAATAGGGGTTGCCAACCAGGTTAAAGGCGGTATAAGTAGCGGCGCCGGTTTTTGTTAATGCCGGTGAAATGGCGCCGACATTAAGATTTCCGGTGAATTGTTTGGTAAGTCCCGTGCCGGTATATTCAACCAGGTAGCCTTTGCCTGCTGTAAAATTGGTACTTCCATTTGCTGTATTCCACGTTATGGGAACAGTCGTATTTTTAAAATTGACCCATTCGGCGGTTGGCTCGTACCAGGCGAAGAAGTCGTACGACGTTGCAGGGTCAGGTGTAAAAGTACCGCTGATGGATTGCGCTGCAACCGGCGATGAGAGCAAATGCCATGCCTGGGATAGGCCGGTGATATAGCGGTTTACAGTAGCCGGCACAGATGCCGTACCGTTTATCAGCGAACCTGCACCGGTGGCATCGGAATTCACAACCAGACCGGTATTCCCGGCGTTGTTGGTAAGCGTTCCGGTAACAGACAGGTAGTTGAGTGGCCCGATGGTGAGCGAGGCATCAGCTTCAATTTTGAGGTTGGCCATGGTAACCGGGGTGGCCGTGGTCGGGCTGGTTAGGGTGAAGGCGCCGTTGTCAACCACCCAGTAACTGCCCGTTTCACTTACGATACGAGCGCCGGTTTCAGCCTTTATGACACCTTGTGCGAAAGATGACAATTGAATTAACACCGGTAAGATGAATACCAGCAGTCGGATCATTGGTTGTTTCTTTTTCATTTGTTTTTTTTGAAGGGTCAATTCTTAATGAATTTTCAATGGGAATTTGATAAAAAAATTTCGCTAAAAGTACACTGATTTACCTATTAATCCACAAAACATATAATATTTTACATATAACTGAATATCAATGTAATATGAAGTTATATTGTTAAGGAAAATTTATGAGATCAAAAAAAAACCTCTTTCCGGAGCCCAAAAAACTACGTAGCACCTACATCTGCGAAAAAATAATAGACATCATTGGCAACAATTATATGATCTGAAACAGATATTTCAAGCAAGTTCAGAAGCAGCATCCAGAACTCTTCATTAGGCAGTTCGCCCATCAGAGAGTGGAAAATTGTATAAGCGTCCTGACTTTTTGAAACCTTGGGTTTGACCACTACTTCGCAGGCATTTCTTCTACGGGAGAGGGCAAACATGGAGGCAATCTGGCAGGCACGTTGTTTATCCAATGCCTTTGACTTTCTGCAGGTCAGAGATGCCGAGCTTCCAGAATTCGCAAAGGTTGTTTTGACAGGAAGCCATGATTTTCTGAGCAATATCAAGTGCGTTTTCTCCTGGTGTTCCGGAGCCGAGGAGAATACTGAGTAGTTCTACATCAGATAAGCTTGCTGTGCCTTTGAGCAGTAACTTCTCGATTGGGATGTCATCTTCAGCCCAGAATTGCCTGGGGATCCTGTTTTCGTAGGTTGAGCTGTTTTGCAGGCCTGGTTGTGAATCCATGAATGATTTTTTCATCGTTGAATGGTTTTATGCAGCCGCATTGGCCGCGGTTAATACTGAAATCTTGCCGCATGGCCATTACCGGGGAGAAATAAATAATGTCAATGGGTGTTGGTGAGATTGCCTTCCAATCTGAATACACTGAAAGCGGCTGTTCCATCAGGAGGCCGCCCTTGACAGTTTTATTTTCCCATAGGTAACTTTGCAAGGATTTCGAGTAATAGTGTGCGGTGGCCTGTTCAGCCCATCTCC